>CAMRCY010000041.1 GCA_947041165.1 uncultured Deferribacteraceae bacterium
AACAAGTTCAATCTATACTAAACCGATCTGCTCATAAAAATCATACAACATTAAACAATGTAATATTTATACTACACAGTTCTCAATCACAGGCGATTGCAACAATTATATCAAGCAATCATAATCATAATCACAATCATAATCGCAACTATACAAACCCGACAACCATAAGCCTATCTTTTATTTACCAACACATCTTTCATCTCATTCTTCATACCTAGTTCTTTTACAACTTTAACTTGCTTGTTGCTATACATATCTATACCTGTATAATAAATCGCTGTTGAGACTGTTGATGGTGATGCTGTAAATATCTGTACCTGTTCTGGTTTGAATTTTAAATACTTTTTAATCATCTTTTCAGTATGTTTAACCGTAGACATATCCTCGCCAGGATGACCAACCAAAAAGTAACACGATACAAACTGCTTCTTATCTAGCTGTGCGTTTAACTCGTCATAAAGTTTTAAGAAAAATTCAAAATCCTTATTCGCTGGTTTCTTCATTATATCTAAGACGTCATCATCAAACGATTCTGGAGCAAGTTTTATCTGTCCCGATACATGATCTTTAACGATCTGTTTGATATACTCTTTGCCATGCTCTGTATCTGCTATAACCGTATCATACCTTATACCACTTGCTGCGTAGATCTTCTTAACTCCTGCAATCTTTCTAGCTTTGCTCAACAGGTCTATCAATGGCTTATGTGATATATCCATAGACTTGCACGCTGACGGATATAAACACTTTTTATCTTTACAAGCACCAAGCTTCTCCATCTTCTTACAAGATGTCATATACTGATTTGCAGTAGCACCACCTAAATCTGATACCACTCCTTTAAAATTTGGAAGCGTAGTATAATATTTTATCTCTCTTAATATCGACGCCTCTGATCTTGATATAACTCGTCTACCTTGATGAATAGTTATCGCACAAAACGAGCAATCGCCGTAACACCCTCTATGTGTGTTTACTGAAAATTTTGCCGTCTCTTCAGCCTTAATCATACCTCTATATTTTGGGTGTGATCTATGGCTATATAAAAGCTCTGAAGCTTCATCCAATATCGCTGTTGTAAGAATTGATGGAGGGTTTAGAACGATATATCTATCCCCTACTTGTTGAAATAATCGAGTGCTATATACATCAGATGAGTTATCGTAGAAAAGTTTAAACATCTCTAAAAAACTCTCTTTCTTATCTATACACTCATCATACGATGGCATTACAATATCGGTATCTGTAAGCTCTATATTTTTCACAGGTTCTATATATGCTAAACCTCTAATGTTTTTATAATCATCACCGTTTTTCACAGCCTCTGCTAACTCTATAAGCGATCTCTCAGCCATTCCGAAAAGTATTATGTCGGCTTTAGAATCGAAAAGTATCGGACGTCTAAGTTTATCAGTTGTTGAATCATAATGCGTTACCCTGCGTAATGATGCCTCGATCCCACCTAACACAATTAACTGCTTCTCTTCACCTTTAAACGCTCTACGGATCAGATTTGTGTAGACAATGACCGCTCTATCTGGACGACGATCGTTTACGCCTCCTTCTGTAAAATCACAACTCCTACGAGGTTTGCCTGTTGCTGTATAGTTTGAAACCATAGAGTCAACCATGCCCGATGTGATACCCCAAAATAACTTAGGTTTACCAAAAATCTTAACCGATGCTTCATCATCAATATCAGGCTGATCTATCACTGCAACTTTATAACCGTATGACAGAAGCAATCTTGATAACAGTGCAACACCTGATGTTGGTGCATCTATTAACGCTTCACCTGTAACAATAATAATATCTAACTCACTCCAACCAAGTGAGGTGATCTCTTTTTTTGTGGTTGGTATATATTCTATATCTTTATAACTCAATTTTAACTCTCAACATCAATCTATCAAAACCATATATTTTACTTATATAATAGCTATAACATTTTAACAATTTATTTATATCTTCTATCATCAATATAACAAATTGATCAGCTTTAATAAAGAACTTTTATAATAATCTGTTTTCAAAATGATATAAATGACTTATTATAATTATATGATTTTTGAGTATAATATCAAGTATGGAAAATATAAAAATATCTCGCTTAGAGTTGACCGTCTAAAAAACATTACCGTTACTGCTCCATCTAACGTAAATGTTGATCTGATCAAAAACTTTGTGAAATCTAAAACCAGCTGGATAAAAAAAACATTAGATAGAATTGAAAGTAAAAACGATACTGAAATTAAAGTTACTGGTAATAAAATACTTCTATTTGGAGAGTTTTATGATTTTGTGTTTGCACATAATATCGGTAAAGAAATAATTATCAACCATCATAAAAAAGAGATCTACGCAACTAAAAATCTTATCACAAACTTAGATCTATTAATGAAGTTTTATAAACGTGAAGCACTCTTCTATATACCTTCAAAAATAAAAGAGTTGGCAAAAAGGTTCGGATATGTTGTGAACTTGATAAAAGTTAGAAAAACGAAATCTATCTATGGTAGTTGCTCATCTAAAGGCGTTATCACAATTAGTGAAAGAGTTGTGCTTGCTCCTAAAGAGGTGATTGATTCAATTATTATTCATGAACTAACTCACCTAAATTGTATGAACCATTCTAAACAGTTTTACGATAAATTGTATGAGCTTTCGCCTGACTATAAAATATGTAACAACTGGCTGAAAGAGAAAATGCCTAAAACATATCCACCAACCAGAACTGAGATTTAATAATAAAAAATAGCTGTCCATATCTATATAAACTAATCATACAGATACAAAACAGCTATTAACTAAAATTTATTTATTAAAATTAAAATTTCTACTAATATAAAAACCTACTTCTTATCACCTTTAATCAACGTGAATGAATATTCTGGATCGCTAAATTGATGAATATCTGGATAGTTTTGAAATAACCAACCATCAAAAACAACCTTGCCATCTTTATATAACTTAACTTTTGTCGCAGGGTTTACCTCTTCCATTGATGAGTTTATAACGCCTTTCTCATCCATTTTAAATGTAGTAAAGAAAGAGTCCACAAGTATCGAATATGGTGTTCCTTTAATAGCTGTTTTCTTCTTGAATGGTAATGCAACTTCATCTATTATCTTGCCATCTTTTACCGAAACAACATTAAGGATTATACCTTTATATTTCTTATCAATCTCAGCTAGCAACACATCTGCGTTTTGAGTTGATGGAGGCTTTATGCCCATTGTAGAATCTTCACTGCCACCTGCTTTCATACCAGAATCTTTTACCACTTTTGCTTGTGGCACAGAACCCGCTGACTGTGAACGCTTAGAATTCTGTGAACATGCTACAAATAACATAGAAAAAGACACACACACAACTAATAATATTAACTTCTGCATCATACACACTCCATATAAATATCTCTAAGAAATATAGCAGATATACCGAAAATATTCAAGCAATTCCACTACAAAAAAATAATTGAACTAACATTCATTAACAATAATAAATTGATAGCTATATATATATTAAAAAGACGACAAATAATAAATATCTGTCGCCTAGGGGTTTTGCAATTTACAAAAAAAAACGATATCTATAAAAACTATTTTGCAATAGGGTTCATGTTCATTATAGGACCACGAATATTTCCGTAAGGTGAAACTTTAACGATAAGCTTATTACCTGAACTATCTTCAACATTAGCTATAAATCCTGTGTGTCCATTTCTGCTTTTAAAAGTTTCAATGTTCTTCATTTTGTAACCTTTGAAAGTTTTGATATACTCTTTAACTTTAACTTCTGCATCTTTCTGAGTTATTACAGGTGTATTTGCATTTACTCCACAACCACCATGACCGCCTCCCATATGACCGCTGTTACCGTTACCACATCCGTGACCCATCATCTGTCCACCATTAGCACCACAGTTAGCCATCTGTCCACCATTATTCATAGCGCCACCTTTTCCCATCTGTGCATAAACTGAACTTGTAACTACTACCGCTGACAATGCTACTACTGCAAATCCGATCATTAAAAACTTTTTCATAAAATTCTCCATTAACATAATTTTTTTATTCAATATAATACGCTACTACTTAAATCTATAATCCACATTTTTATTTATTTAGGCTAAATCTAATCACTCAACTAAATAAAAACATGATATATAAAAACTGTAAACTGCTGTATTCATACTCTCTACATAAACTTAGTCGCAGTAACAAACAATCGGTTACAAAAAAAAATAATTAGTTTTTATATGCCTCAACGATCGTAATATTTATAAACAAAAAAAGACGATAGATAAAATCCACCGTCTTATAAAACATTCAATATTTAAAATATTGTTTTGTTACTCTTAACTTAAATACGATCTAAATAATAGATCTGTAAAAAATATCTCATTCAAATCATAAAAATACTAACGATCTTGGAATGGACCTTTAACTTCGCCACATAGAGAGATGTAGTAATCTAAACTAATTCTGCTTGTCATAGACTCTGCTTCAAACTCGTAACCACCACCTTTATACTCTTCGATTACTTCAACATCTGAAATTGTGTAACCAGGATGAGATTTTGCCAACATTCCTTCAACCATTTTAGTCGCATCAGCAAGTGTTAATATAGCCGATTTTGGAGGACATTTAGCAAAATACTTTGACGCAGGAGGCGTCTGTGCAACTGCCATCGAAAATAATGAAGAGATCGCTAAAACAGTTACCATTAATAAAACTTTTTTCATAAAACTTCTCCTTTGAAATTTAATATGTAAAATTATCGTATGAACCATTTTTAATCCATACAATATTTTATATCCCTATTACATTTTATTATCAATCCATTTAAAAATGATATGATAAAGAAAACTGCACACGGCTGTACTCATACCCTCTACATAACCTTAGTCACTACAATAAAAAATAGGTTACGAAATTTATAACTTTTTATAAATTAAATTTTTAATCCATTGTTAAAATATTAAATATCTAACAACATATTACACTATTTTTACCTATTAATAAAGACAAGTTTATCTCATTTTTGTTCATAAATAACAGTTATTTATCTTCAACATAGAAATTGTATCAGTCCATCTAGCACTTATTTAGTGGAATATATACCACTCAGATCGTGATACTTCTCTCCACTTTTACAAATAAAAACTATTTAAATAATTATAAAATATTTGTAGAATGCTACGACTATTGAAAAAAATAGATAAAAAACTATACGCCATTATTTGAGCTTCTATCTAAAAAATAGCAATAAAAAAACATACTACACCTATTAAGTGACAGTATGTTTAATATGATTGTTAAATCGGGGCGACTGGATTCGAACCAGCGACCCTCTGTTCCCAAGACAGATACGCTACCAAGCTGCGCTACGCCCCGTTTAAGTTCAATCAAGAACGATGAGTTTATCTATTTATTGAGCGATTGTCAAGATATATATTATTTCAAGAATAATGCAGATCACCAAAACCTATAAATAACTCCATAAAATTAACTATATTTCTAACTAACTTATAATAAAAGTAAAAAAAAATAACTGTTGAAAATTGATAGTAACTTCTAATTAATAATTTATAATTATCTAAATTAGTCCCATTTTTTCAATTAGGAGAAACATTATGTTTGCATTAATTACATTAAGAATTCATACAATATTAATAGATAAAATCTTTTCAAGTCCATTTTCAGTCATTAGTAATAATTATGCTAAATTTAGTTTCTTTAACAGTAATGACGAACATACAAGTGCACTTTATCTCACATTTAAATATATTACACTAGCAATCTTCGTATTTGGAATAGCTGTTTTTTGCTACCTTGTGTACAAAGCATATAAAGAAAATAAAAAACATAAAAACTTTTATGAAACTCATCATGTAGGTATCACAGTTGAAGATATCTCACAATATAGAACTAAAGCAGATTAATGATATTTAGATTTAAGTTTGATTTGACTGAAAATATTTTGGTGCGTAAATCAAACAATATGGATAGGTTTAGGTCGATGCAATTAAGCTTAGTGATTTGACATGTTTAATTAAAATTTATAATTAAACTGAATTTAGATTGATTAAATTACGTTGATTGGTTTGATCGGCTAAAATTTATAATTAAGTCAATTTAGATTAATTGAATTACGTTGATTGGTTTGATCGGCTAAAGTTTATAATTAAGCCAATTTAGATTGATTGAATTACGTTGATGAGTTTGATCGGCTAAAATTTATAATTAAGCCAATTTAGATTGATTGAATTACGTTGATTGGTTTTCGCTAAGCTTAGAAATATTTAATTATCTTGGCTGAGTAATCTGGTTCTGTTGTTCTATCTATATCGCTCAATATTGATACCAACATTGTTGATAAATCTGATAACTCTGATGTAGTTCTCTTCATCAATTGAGGTGTTTTTCCATCAAGTGCTGGTTTTGATGCAAAATCTTCAACAAACTCTTCAACTGTATTAAAACGTTTTCTTGCATAATACATCTGATATCTCATATCTGATGAAACTTGCTCTAATGAAAAATAACCACCATTCACAACAACAGTGAAATTGTTTTTATCACCTAATCTCTCAAAAAGAACATCTGCCCTAGCAAGTTGAGTTTGGTTCATTGTTTCAAAGCCTAGATTGACTGCTAAAACAAATAAAAACATAACCGCTACTGCAAAAAATAAACGTAATATTTCAAACATATAATAACTACCTATTTTTTAATAATACCTGATTTAATCTCTACCCTTTAAATATATAATATTATGTACTATTTTTCAACCTTAAATTACTCTGCTATTACACCATAATATTACAATTGAACTATCTTTATAAAAATGATATCCTATAATTATGAAAAATACGCAGTCGAGGAAATTATGATTAATCAGTTCTTAGCACAAATCTATTATCCCGTATTTGAAAGACAGTATATAGACCCACTTACGTTTAAAGAGAAACGCAAAGGGCTTGTTAGTTTCGAGCCTGGTGATAACGAGAACGCTCTTCTACTTGTTTTAGTTATGGGTGGAGTTATACTCTTCGTATTCATGATTGTTTTAACATATAATTATATTATAAAAAGGAAGAAAAAACGTGCTAGGTTGAGAAAGTAGTTAAATAAAATATTTAACATATCCACTATATAATAATTTATATTACTGTGAGCCGAATGGATTGTTAAAGGTCGTTGTGTAATATTTTAATTACAGAATTAACCGTTCCATAATTTTGTCAATCAACTAATCGTACAACCACATACTTAATCAATTAACTAAACGCATAACTAATTGTACAACCACATACTTAACCAATTAACTAAGCACACAACCAAATGTACAACCACATACTTAACCAATGAACTAAGCACGCAACTAATTGTACAACCACATACTTAATCAACTAACTAAGCACACAACCAAATGTACAACCATATACTTAATCAATGAACTAAACGCATAACTAATTGTACAATCACATACTTAATCAATTAACTAAGCACACAACTAATCGTACAACAATATACTTAACCAATTAACTAAGCACGCAACTAATCGTACAACAATATACTTAATCAATTAACTAAGCACACAACCAAATGTACAACCATATACTTAATCAATGAACTAATCACGCAACCACGTACTTAATCAACTAACTAATCACGCAACCACGTACTTAATCAACTAACTAAGCACGCAACCACGTACTTAATCAATGAACTAATCACGCAACTAATTGAACAACCACATACTTAACCAATTAACTAAGCACGCATAACTAATTGTACAACCACATACTTAATCAACTAACTAAGCACGCATAACTAATTGCACAACAATATACTTAATCAACTAACTAAGCACACAACTAATTGTACAACAATATACTTAACCAATTAACTAAGCACGCATAACTAATTGTATAACCACATACTTAATCAATTAACTAAGCACGCAACTAATCGTACAACAATATACTTAATCAACTAACTAAGCACACAACTAATTGTACAACCACATACTTAATCAACTAACTAAGCACACAATCAGTACTATCCACAACTACACACAGTAATCCAAAACTCTAAACTATATACCCCAAGATCTTAAATTGTACGCATCGTCCCAGAAAAGATATTCTAGCTTAGCACTAACCGTAAACGCCTCTTTCATCTTATCTTTCTCTGCTTGAGGGGCATCAACTGCTGATCTATCTAAAATATCACGCACATTCATAGCCGATTCCATAAATGCTGGATTAGAGTATTCCTCGATCCACTTACTATATATATTACCCTCTTTATTATACGTTCTTCCAAGCTCTAAACCTATCTCTGCATAAATAATTGCACACGGATAAAGTGCAGCCACAGTGACTGATAACGGCTCTGATAACGCTACTGAAAGAAGGTAATGTGAATACGAAAACGCTGATGGACCCATTCTTTTAGGAATCTCTAGATTGTAGGTATCGATATAATATCTGTGCATTCCTGTTTCACCAAATGCTGCATATTTTGACTGATCTATAAATATACGTTGATCCTCTGGAGTTGATGCCTTTGTTGATGCGATTGCTAAAACCTTTGAATAAAAATCAAGATATAGTAGGTCTTGCGAAATATAATAACCAAACTTCTCCACTGCTAAATTTCCAGTTGCTAACTCTTTGATAAAATCATGATTTAAAGTCTTCTCATAAATATCAGAAATTGAACCCCATATTGACTTGCTAAAACTCACTTAACTACCTCCACAAATACAATTTAAACATTAAAAACATATAACTAAAAAACATATAACTAATTTAAAAAAATAATGCTATATCACTATAACATTATTATCTCTTTACTCATATATAAATTACAAATTATTATCTAACAAATAACTATCACTATAATCTGCTCTAACTCTCTGCTGTATACAAATACTTCTGAACATCTTTCGGTAATCTAAGAGGACGGTTTGTTACTGAGTCTACCATCGCATGAACAGTGTTAGCTACTGCAAAAATCTTACCCTCGCCGTTATGAACCTCATACTGAACTGTAAATTTGACACCTTGAATATCTGATATCCATACCCTAATATAAACTGTATCTGTAAATAGTACTGGGATTTTATATTTTACATACGTTTCCGTGATAACAATAAAAACTTTGTCTGCAACAGCTCTATCATAAATTTCTCGATATGCATCGGTTCGTGCTAATTCAAAATAATTCAAATACACAGAATTATTAACATGGCAGTAGGCATCTAAATCAAAAAATCTTAACTGTATTTTTACATCTTTTTTCATCATAAAAACACCTACTCTTTATTGAAAGCTATAAACCTAACACCACCATTTTGTGAAATTATTTTAAGCCCTATTACATTATCTTTTTTTATGTTTTTATAAAAAGTATCGAAATCAGATTTCTTGTTTATACTGCGTTTATTAAACCAAACAATTATATCTCCACTTCTTAATCCAGATTTAAATGCTGACGAACCTTCTCTTATTGATGTAACAACAACGCCTTCATTTATTCCATATCTTTCTCGTTCCTGCGAACTCATATCTCGTACTGCTAAATTTCCAGTTGGTACTTTGTTTGTTACAATCTCTTGATTACTTGTTGGACGTTCGCCTAGTTTAACATCTATATTGCCAACTTTACCGTTACGGAAAACTCTTACCGTAATTGTGTCATCAGGAGATGTATCACCGATTAACTTAGTTAACTCTCTAGCATTCGTAACAGGTAAGCCATCAATTCCTACGATTATATCGCCAGCCTTTATACCATATCTATCTGCTGGATGATCAATCATAACATCAGCTACCAAAACACCGTTACTATCATTTTTGTCGAGAGATTTTGCGATATCTTCATCAAGCTCTTGCAACGTTACTCCAAGCCAACCACGACTAACCTTACCTTGACGTAATTTAGGTAAAATCTTAATTAACATATCAACAGGTATAGCAAATCCTAACCCTTGTGCTGATTGAATAATTGCTGTGTTTACACCTATTACTTCACCGTCAGTATTAAGCAGTGGCCCGCCTGAGTTACCTGGATTTATTGATGCATCTGTTTGAATAAAATTGTCGTATGGACCATCACCGATAACTCTACCTTTAGCCGATATTATCCCCGCAGTAACTGTGCCACCAAGCCCCAATGGATTACCGATTGCTATAACCCAATCACCTATTTTCGCTTGATTTATATCACCTAAAACTAATGGCTCGATCATTTCACCGTTTAACTCGATCTTTAATAACGCTAGATCTGTTAAAGGATCTGCACCGATAACCACAGCCTTAAACTCTTTTTGTGTTGTTGTTTTGACGATAATTTCATCAGCTCCATCAATCACATGATTGTTGGTAACTATGTAGCCCATTTTATCTATAAGAAAACCTGAACCAAGTGCTGATGTTTTAAATTCTCGTGGAGCAGCTCCTTGATTTGGAACGCTTCTGTTTTGATCACCAAAGAAAAAATTGAACATTTCATTACCAGATCTATTACCTGATACTGTTTTAGTTGTTGAAATATTCACAACACCCTCTGCTGTTTTTTCCACAACAGGAGCAAATGATTTTGGAAGCAGTGAATATGAGTTTGATGCAAATCCGAATAATAATATCAATACTAAAAATTTAATATAAAAAAACTTGAACATTTTCTTAAATACCTTCCTACATAAATTACTTTTCATCACTGTGTGCATCTTTATCTATTAACATGTAATTGCTATCTTATTAACTATACTAATTGCGATCAAGCTAACATCTAGTGGTTACAATCAAACTAGTAAATATAGTAAACTATCTATCACCCTGTGTGTTAATATCTATTGAGTTGCTACAATCTATTAATTCTTTATACACATCAGCTTTTGAATTTCCAACTTTATCGATAAACTCTGATAACGCTGTGTAAGGTAGCGTACCCATAGCTGAATACTCTACACCATTTATAATTTTAGAAAGAAACATATTGCCGTAAACTATTTTAGCGTTCATGACAGATTTTGTAGGTTTTTCGTCAATAAATATTGAAATTCCGTTCAATCCATCGCTAAAAAATAGATGATACCTATTCTCTGGTAATTGTTTTGTTCTTACATGGTCGAACCCTTTATAAAAATTATGTAAATTACCTCTTGATATATTAGACACTTTCGGACTAGATGTGATTACGTCCATATGGTTTTCTATGCCGTATGAGAGATCTATCTTACCATATGCGATAACAAGATTGTCATCTATATCATACACTTCTGTTTTGATAAGATGTCTGCCTCGTAACCAAAGAACATGTTTAAATCTATCTTTATCTTTTGGAGATAATGTATATTGAGTTATTGATTGACCTAACGAAACGATCCCGTCTACCTTGTCTATATTGTAATACTTTTTTTTGAGATGTTCTATAAAAAAATTTCGGTTGAATAGTTTAGATGCAACTACACCTATATGGAATTGTTCTGAATTATTGGTTTCTCTATCAAAAAAGTAGGTGTTATATTTTCCATTGCCTTCATAATATTTATAAAAAAATAGTTCATCTGCGTTAGCTAATCCACTTATAGATAAGAGTAAAAGTAACGCTATTACAAATTTATAGAAGCTCATTATTCACTAAAATTAACAGACGTGATACCATTGCCCATATTATCCACGAAACTATCTGTTGATGCTCTATGATCTGTTGGTGCAGTAGATGAATGCTCTACAGCATAAGATTCTATCTTACTTCTAGCCGCCATTAATTTCTTGCTCTCTGATTGAGAATATACTATCGTTGCAGTTATAATAAAAAGTGTTGCAACCGCAATTGATAAAACTTTATAATTCTCTATAACAGATAAAGAGAGTTTAATCACATTAACTGGTTTCTTGTTATCTGTTATTTTTGACATTATCCTAGATGAAAGATCAACATTTTTAGCAGATCCTACAGAAATATTATTCCTGCTCCTAAGTTTTGACATAACTGCACTACGTACATCAATAGTTGAAGCACCTATGCCATAAGTTGACTTAATCATCTTTTTAACTTTAACAGCATTACCAACTTTGATTTTACAACTATTACAAACATCAAGATGTTTTTCTATTAGTTGAGATTCTTTCGTTGATACATTTAAATCTACGTAATCATTAAGTAGTTTAACGAAATCTCCACAAGATAATACTTTATGACTCATACAACACCTCTTTCATACACATTACATTCTAGTTCGCAGTGCGAGAAACCAAACTATCCGTCAAACCCTGCTTTATAAGACGATCCTTTACAACCTGTCTTGCATTAAACAACCTTGATCTAACCGTTCCTAATGGAATTTTTAAGATCTCTGATATCTCTTCATAGCTTAAATCCTCAACTTCACGCATTATAATAACTCTGCGTAAACGCTCAGGTAAAGCATCTACATATAAACGTACATAACGCTTTAACTCGTCATTTATCATGATTGATTCTGGATCTGAATCATCTGGTAATCTATCAAAAAAACTTACCTCTGAATCCTCAACCTCAACATCAACTATTCTTTTATTCTTATCGTAATTATTCAACGCTAAGTTTATAGTTATTCTTTTTAACCAAGGGAAAAAATGTGCCCTTTCGTTAAGAGTTTGTAACTTGTCAAATGCCTTTATAAAAGCATCTTGAACGATATCCTCTGCTGTATCTTTATTTCTACTAATATTCATCGCAACATAGAATACCTGTGTTTGATATTTTTCTATCAACATCTCAAACTTAGATATATCGCCAGCCAAAACTCTCTCAATGATCTTCTCATCTGTTTTCATACCAACTTCCCCGCTTTATCTCTACGCCTATAATTAAAGATAATTTAAAACTGTATAAGTTCATTAATTCACAACTTTAAATCAACTAATTATTTAAAAACCAAAATCTCTACTCTTTTTTATCAATATAGTAACTATTCACTACCATATCAACTAATTTAATTGCATAAAATAATAAACATACTTACTACTTATTATATAATCAACTACCTTCTTGTAATCTTCTGTCTGCCTATTAATGTTTGATACTGCTTAACTCCATCAGGACTTTTTGATAGATGTAACTGTAACCACAACGTGCCGTATGTTTGCATCTTGATCTTCTTATTGTTACGAGTTGAATCAAGTGCATTATGTAATCGCTCATCTGTAGGGATTTTTTTAAGCGCATCATTTAAAATAGATATAGCCTTATCCCTATCACCAATCTCTAAATATAGATATGCCGATAACGCCTGAATAAAACTATCCTTCTTATTGACCTTTACTGATACATCTATTAATTTTTTCATCTTATCAAAATCTTTTGATTTATAGTAACTAGCAAGAAGCATTGAGATCGCCATTCCATTTCTCTTTGACGATTTTGTAAGATACGGAAGCGATTCATCAAAACGCTTAGTAGCATATAAAAGAACTCCGATCTGTGCATCAATCTGCGATCTAACCATTAACTGCCAATTAGAATATTTATACGCATGCTTCATCTTCTCTATCGCAACATCAATTTTACCAGATTTTATATCCTTCTCACAATTGTTAAATATCGCTGTGATCTTTTTCATCATACTTCTACCAACTATTATATTGGTTACGATGATTGTCACTAATGCTATGATCACCGATAAAACATAACTCGGTGTTATTAATTTAAACGACAGAAACCCTAATAATATCCCTGAAGATATCGACAACAATAAAGTATACATACTTCCCTCTAACTAGTTTATAATAAACATTATTTTATATTTTATTTCTATTACTATTTTTTTTCAAGTAAAATTATAATTATCTACAAATTGAAACCGTTATCAATGACGATTCTTCACCATCTTTAACCGATGACAATTTAAGTGTAGCACACTCATCACCCTTAGGGATACTGTATGAAAAGATAGTCGCAACCGTTGCTACTAAAAGCTCTAGCTTACCATTTTTCTCTACATACAAATTATATTTATCGTAACCTTTTAACTTGTCCCACGATAAAATAGCCCTATCAACTGTCTGAACAACTTTTATATTCTGTGGTGGAAAAAGTCCATCACTCGGATCTCTTTTAAAACTCTTGAGGTATGGAACTCCCTCTCGATCCTCTCTATATGGAACAGCTTTGAAATCAACCATAATAGTTGATGGAATATCTACACACTGCTCTTTATCACCATCATTATACTCATAAACAAATTTACCGTTAATATAGAAAGTTACATTGTCCATTCCACGCATATCACCGATCTCTGCACATAGTGTACTGCCTACAATTTTAGCAGAAATATTATCTATGCGTACAGGAATTTCATATGTTACTGCTTTTAATGTAGGTTTAGAATACGATCTCTCAATATCATTATATGTATAAAATCGATATAAATACTCTCTGCCTTCTATAACATTTATATCTGTGAAACTCATTCTTGGTTGAATAAGTGTTACTCGTTCATACTCATATCTAAAAAACAAATTCTTAACAACTCTCTCTTTCTCTACAAAAAGAGTATAGTTATCACTATTATTAGTAAGCTTAACTCCATCAATATCAAGCTTGACACTTACGTCAGCAGGTGATGGAGTGTTGAATATATTCTTAGGTATCGGATCATCTTTCTTGCCACAACCGACAAATAAAATTATCGTAACAAACAGAAATATATGACTAACTGTTTTCATTAATGAAACTCTTTGCAAGTTCAATCTGTTTCAATACCTGACTTTTAGCCGTTCCACCGTACGAACCTCTTGATGATACAGAAGCCTCCAGTGTGATGCTATCGTATATATCAACCTCAATTAAATTGCTGTACGATTGAAAGATCGGTAATGATATCTGTGATAACTCGATCCCCTCTTCTACAGCATGAGATACAACTTTGCCAACTATATAATGTGCTTGACGAAAAGGTAGTCCCTTTCTTACTAGATAATCAGCGATATCTGTCGCTGTTGAATATCCTTTAGCTGCTGCAATTTTTAATTTTTCAGCGTTTAATTCCATCTTATCTATCATAGATGCAAAAATCTTTAACGACATAGTGATCGTATCTACTGAATCAAAAATAGGCTCTTTATCCTCTTGCATATCTTTATTGTATGCAAGTGGCAACGCTTTCATCAATGTAAATAACGTGATCATATTGCCGTACACTCTTGCAGTTTTACCTCTTATCAACTCTGCAACATCAGGATTTTTCTTCTGTGGCATTATAGATGAGCCTGTACAAAAATCATCCGATAAAGTTATATAATTAAACTCTGATGTTGAAAATAGAATAATCTCTTCTGAAAATCTTGATAGATGCATCATCGTTATTGATATAGTTGATAGTAGCTCAAGTGCAAAATCTCTATCTGATACTGAGTCTATTGAATTCTCAGTTACTCCATAAAAACCTAACTCTTTAGCTACAAAATGACGATCTATATCAAACGATGTTCCAGCCAGTGCTCCTGCTCCTAGTGGAGAGTAGTTTAGACGAATTGCTAGATCTGTGAACCTTGTGTAATCTCTTTTTAACATCTGAAAATATGCTAGAAAATAATGTGAAAACAGTATCGGTTGTCCTGCTTGAAGATGAGTGAAACCTGGTGAGATAACATCTATATCTTTCTCTGCACGCTTCACAAGCACTTCTAAAAAACCTATAATTAATAATTTAATACTCTCTACCTGATCTCGAATATATAAACGGATATCTAATGCAACTTGATCATTTCGACTTCTTGCTGTGTGAAGTTTGCCACCTGTATCACCGATGATCTCTATAAGACGTTTCTCTACCGCCATATGAATATCTTCATCTGACTCAGAGAAAACAAAC
Organism: uncultured Deferribacteraceae bacterium; assembly: GCA_947041165.1. Classification (GTDB taxonomy): domain Bacteria; phylum Chrysiogenota; class Deferribacteres; order Deferribacterales; family Mucispirillaceae; genus CAMQYB01. The sequence goes on from CAMRCY010000041.1 coordinate 15,883, forward strand.
TTACCAGTTTCAATCTCACCTAATATCTGATCAAGCCCTATGATTATTTGATCCGACTCCGTAGTTGTGATAATCCCTTGCTTCGCTAACATCTTTGAATGTGCGATCGAACCTCTTATATCATAAGAATATAATCTTTTATCAAACGAAATAGATGCATTAAAATCATCAACTAATTTATCTGTAGAAAGGTTAAACCTACCTCCCCATAATTTCCCATTATCAGACATTGCCACTCCTTAAATCTCTTCAACTTATTATCAATATATTTATACTTAATTTTAAAACCATAACCAATTCTTAAACTATAACCTTGCAACTGTAATTAATTTGAACAGTGATTTTTCAAACCCACTTTATTTAAACTGCAATCAATTTAAAAATAGTAAACAGCAACTCTATTTATTTGAATCGTAGCGTTGCTCAAGTTCTACTAATACATCTGTAAGATTTATATCTCTATAACGTAATGCTACCGTTAGGTGATATATATAATCGGCAGCTTCAGAAACTACACTCTCTTTAGACTCAATTAATATCGCTCTTATTAATTCTGCATTCTCTTCGCCAAGTTTTTTGATGATTGTGTTATCGCCTGCGGATAACAGTTTTGAAGTGTATGAACCTTCACTGTAATTAAGCTTTCTTTCAAGAACTATTTTATTCAATTTCTCTAACATATCCATTCTGTATCGCCCCTCTAAATATATAATTAAATAACCTATAAATTAATATAACCTGTATCACTAAACTCACTAAACACTTCTGCTATACCATATCTACACACACTCATAAATCATATTCATAAACGTATAGCTTAATAATCTACACACACCCATAAATCTTATTCACAAACGTATAGTTTAATAATCTACACACACTCATAAATCGTATTCATAAACGTATAGCTTAATAATCTACATACTCTCATAAATCTTATTCATAAACGTATAGTTTAATAATCTACACACACTCATAAACCGTATTCATAAACGTATAGCTTAATAATCTACACACACTCATAAATCTTATTCATAAACGCATAGTTTAATAATCTACACACACTCATAAATCTTATTCATAAATATTATTCATAATCGTATAACTTATCACTAAAACTCATATAAATATCTATACTAAATCACGCACCAAAACATCTCGCTCTCTTAAATAATCTTTAACCTGTCCTACGGTGTATGTTCCAAAATGGAAAACCGATGCAGCTAAAAGTCCGTCTGCTTTGCCAACAACTGCACCATCGTAAAAATCTTTCAACTCACCTATTCCGCCTGATGCGATTATCGGAACTCGTACAGCATCTGATATTAACGATGTCAATTTTAAATCGTATCCAGATTTTGTGCCATCTTTATCCATAGATGTTAATAAAACTTCGCCTGCACCGTATGACACCATCTTTTGTGCCCACTCAACAGCATCTAGTCCTGTTGATTTTTTGCCTGATGCAACTACTACTTCATAACTTCCCATCGCCTCTGAATATCTCGCATCTATTGCTATTATAATCGCTTGTGAGCCAAACTTCTCGGCAGCCTCTTTAATTAATTCTGGATTATAAACAGCTGCAGAATTTATAGAGATTTTATCAGCTCCTGACATAAGCAGAAGGCGTATATCTTCAATAGATGATATTCCACCACCCACCGTTATCGGCATGAAAATATTGTCGCACACACGCTCTATCAAATTAACCATCGTTGCACGCTTTTCAACCGTAGCACTAATATCTAAAAAGGCTATCTCGTCTGCACCTTGACGTTCATACTCAATAGCAACCGATACTGGATCGCCTGCATCACGTAAATTGATAAAGTTTGTACCCTTAACTACTCTTCCATCTTTCAAATCTAAACAAGGAATAATACGCTTAGTAACCATAATTTAACCTTAAATCTTATAATACAAAATCTCGTAAAAAAAATTGTCCACCTATTATATAACAGATCTATTTTTATTTCTATAATAAAATAATTATAAAAAAACTGTTAAAATTTTGAAAGTTAGTTATAATAGATATTATTCCAAAGATTAGGTAGTTATTATGAAGTTAAAAGATGTGCAAAGCTTAGAAGACAATAGAAATATTGATATAGATAAAGTAGGAGTCAAAGATCTTACTTACCCCGTTATATTAAAAGATAGATCGAAAGGCGAGCAAGGAACAGTCGCTAATATATCGATGTCTGTTCACCTGCCAAAAGAATTTAAAGGCACGCATATGTCGAGATTTATTGAGATCTTAAATAGACATAAAGATAATGTGTCGATCGTTTCCTGCTCAGATATTTTAGACGAAATGCATACAGTTTTAAATAGTGATACAACTCATATTGAACTGTCATTTCCTTATTTTATAAACAAAACAGCACCTGTTTCTAAACAGTCGGCACTCATGGATTATAACTGTGATTTTGTGGCTATTTCCGATAAAGTTAAAGGTAAAGATTTTATATTAACTGTGCATGTACCTGTTACATCGCTATGTCCTTGTTCTAAAGAAATCTCTGAATTTTCAGCTCATAATCAGCGATCAATCGCATCAATATCTATTAGGTATCATAAAAAAATCGTGTGGATTGAAGATCTAATTGAGGTTGCTGAATCATCAGCATCAGCTCCAGTATACTCTCTTCTTAAACGTGAAGATGAAAAATTTGTAACAGAGCAAGCATATAACAACCCTGTGTTCGTTGAAGATATTGTACGAAATATAACTGAAAAATTGTTGAACGATGATAGAGTTTCTTGGTTCTCAGTTGAATGTGTTAATATGGAATCTATACATAATCATAGTGCTTATGCAAATATTACAATCGATAAAAGAGTAAAACAAAAATAGTTAGTTGATGAAAATCAGTATTTATAAATACTTAAACTACAATTATAATCCAACTAAGTAAGCTTACTATGTGCATTAAACTGTAATTATCAATCCAACTAAGTAAGCGTTACTATGTGCATTAAACTGCAATTATCAATCCAACTAAGAAGCGTTACTATGTGCATAAAACTACAATTATAATCCAACTAAATAACCGTTACTATGTGCATAAAACTACAATTATCAATCCAACTAAGTAAGCGTTACTATGTGCATTAAACTGCAATTATCAA
>CAMRCY010000042.1 GCA_947041165.1 uncultured Deferribacteraceae bacterium
GCTGTTAAGTTAATTGGCTGTTAAGTTAATTGGCTGTTAAGTTAATTGGCTGTTAAGTTAATTGGCTGTTAGGTTAATTGCTGTTAGATAAGAAGCTGTTAGGTTAATTGCTGTTAGATAAGAAGCTGTTAGGTTAATTGACTGTTAGGTTAATTGGCTGTTAGATAAGAAGGTGTTCGATTAAGAGGTTGTTAGATTGTTTATGATTAATAATTTGGTTAGAATATGAGTGGTTTGAATTTATTTGATACATATGATAAATCGCTTGCTGATGTAAACAGGGATTATATTGAAGATATCCTGCTCACTAACCGTGTCTACAGAAGAAAAATTGAATCAAACAAACCAATTACAATAGCTGTAAGTATCTTTCTAATGATCTTATCTTCTGTTGCGAGTATTTATTATCTTTGGAGTACGAGAGTTATTCCGTTGAAAGATTTTAAGAAACAAATAGTTCACTCTACATCATTTGAAGAAGATTTAGGTTATGTTCGTGTGCAACTATTTGAGTTTGCAGATAACGACACAATATACGAAACTCAAACTGTTGAACCTAAAGCGGTAGATAAAAAAAGTTTAATTGCTGGTGCTCCTGAGGCTAAAAAAATAGCGGATATACCTGATAAAACTTCTCAAAGAGATACGGTCTATAAAAATAGATTTGAACAGATAAGCTCATTGAAAGATGAAAATGTTGGAACTCCTCCGAGTAACCTAGATGGGATATCTGAAGAAACATATAAATCTAGTAGAGATTCAAAAATTAAAGATTATGATAAAGTGAAAGACACTAAACTTATAAACGCTGCGATAGCTGCTGAGAATAGACAGATTGCTGATAATAAAAAACGACGTGAGGATGCATTAAGAGCTAAACTATTAGCAGAAGATTTAGCAAGACCAAAACCTAAATTATACTCGTTTTCTTTTGAGAATTTAACTCCTCAAAAAGTTAAACAGATATCAACGGTATTGTCTTTAAATAATATTGAGCCAGCTACTGAAACAAAACTTATATCTACTCCAATTTTTCGTGTATATGTAGAAGATGCCGACGATGGACTCTTTACTATAAGAGAAACTCTATACCGTAAACTTGGAGAATTTGACGACCATATAGATGCAAAAATTTACGCATCAAAAATAAGCGAACCTACAGAAATTATTGTAGAAGAAGAAGTTGTACTAACGGAACAGCATAATGTAATTGCGTGCTGTGTAGATAATATTGATTTAGCAAAACGAATAATCGGTGCAACAAAAATCACTGATACAACAGTAAAAATCATATTAGTGAAATAATTATATTGACATTATAAATCACTACATTTAACCTACTCTATTATCTGTTTCATTTCTGCGGAGGATAAAGATGACAAAAGCTGAGATTATTGATAACATTCATAGAACTGTAGGACTTACTAAAAAAGAGATATCACTTATCATTGATGATGTATTTGACACAATGAAAAGTGAAGTTATAAAAGGTAATAGTATTAAATTATCTGGTTTTGGAAATTTTGATGTGAAAACTCGTGGAAGAAGAGTTGGAAGAAATTTAAAAACAGGTGTTGAAAAAATTATTGAACCTAGGGTAGTATTAATATTTAGACCAAGTCAAAAATTTAAGAAGGAACTTAATGGCGAGTAAACTTTATCTTAAAATAGGTGAAATTGCATCTATTTTAAATGTCGAAACATCTACAATCAGATATTGGGAGAAAGAGTTCCGTCAACTTAACCCTATAAAATCATCATCAGGACAAAGATATTACGATTCAGGTCGAGTAGATTTGCTCAAGGTGATTTATAAGTTAATGCATATTGATCTAAAATCAATTGAGGAAACTAAACTCTTCTTAAAAGATAAAACTGCTGTGAAAGATATGATATCCAACATAAGCTCTGGTAAAGAAATTCTCATAACGAGAACTATATCTAAATCTAAATCTCCAGCTAAACATAACCTAAAATCAGAGATACAAGATATTTTAAGTCACCTTAGAAAAAGTCTACATAGCTCATATTAATTATATAGCTACCCTACCGACATAATTATAGATATTTATTTAAGCACTCATAAATAAGTTTAATAGTTATCTTACTGCAACATACTGTTTCATCATATTTTTTTACAGTAAACCTAATCTAGTTATATTACTGTTTCACCGTATTTTTCTTACAGTGAACCTAATCTAGTTATATTACTGTTTCATCTTATTTTCTTACAGCAACCTTAATCTAGTTATATTACTGTTTCATCTTATTTTCTTACAGCAACCTTAATCTAGTTATCTTACTGTTTCACCGTATTTTTCTTACAGTGAACCTGATCTAGTTATCTTACTGCTTCATCGTATTTTACTACAGTAAACCTAATCTAGTTATCTTATCACTATTTTATTTTGATAACTTGGCAATTATCTATTGCTTAACTTCTCATCAACTTGCGATCAATAACTCAACCACTATCTCCAATAATCATCTAAAGTTTTTCATATGCATTTACAAATTTATACTATCAAAAGATATTATCAAATTTACAACGTAGTCTAAAATTAGTATTTTCATTTGTGTTATCAAACTGTTTGTTGTATTATTTATGCTAAGAATTATTATAGTATATGATAATAAAAATTTTATTCCTAAGGAGTTATGTGTGAACCAACTAATTAAACATTTAGAAAGCATCAATGCTGAAATTAATTATAATGGAGAGGAGTTAAGTGAAGAACAATTAAATAGTATACCTGCCCCACTACAAGAACTTTATAAAAAAATTGATAGCATAGAAATAGATTACGCACCATTTTATCAACTTGAAATATACGATCTAGAAACATCAATTGATAAAACAACTAGCTGGTTTAAATTAGCAAAAAAAAATCAAGATTTAACAACTAATTGGTTCATATTTGGCGAAGGGATGAGTAGCCTCGTTTTATTATGTGCCTATAAAGAAGATGAAGAAGGTTTATCATTTGCTTACTGGGATTATGAAAGTGATGTAGATATAGATGGTGCTATTTGTAGCAGTTTATATGAGCTGTTGTTAGAGATAGAAGAAGAATACGAAGACTTGATCAATGAAGAGTTAGAGCAAGATAAAGAAGAAGATGGTGATGATGATTATTAATCTAAAGGCAAGTAACACAGGCAATGATAAACACGTATAACATAGGTGACAAATTTATTAAAAATTATACAGACTACAAAAAGCAAAATTGTTACAACACCTGTCAGTATTAATTATTTCAACTATTATTATTAAGCCAACTTAACATTTTAGAAAATGGCATAATAATTTATTGAGAGAAGAGTTATCAAGTTTAATTTAAAGAAAAATTAAATAATAAGAGAGTACTAGCAGATGGTGACAACTCTATTTTCTTGACTCAAGCGATAATAAAACTTCCTCTTCTGTGAACGGTGTGAAATTTGCACCGAGCTCTTTAACGCTAGCATTAGTGCCATGAAAATCTGATCCACCTGAAAATACAAGATTAAACTTTTTCGTCACATCTATATAAAAAGGGATATCTTCTAGCTTTGAGTGAGATGAAAAAACCTCTATCGCATCGACCCCATCATCTGCAAAACCTTTTATAGTTTTGATATAATCATCACCTTTAAGTTTCAGTTTTGAGGGATGAGCAACAATTGCTACTCCTCCAGCCGATTTAATACAATCAACCGCCTCTCTTAATACAATCGTTTCTTTAGGTGCATAGATCAATCCACCCTTCCCTAAGTATTTATCAAACGCTTCCGAAATTGACGATGCATATCCTCGTTTAATAAGATATTTTGCAATATGTGGACGTCCTATTATAGACGAATTTTCATCTGCTATATCATCAAGCTTAATATCCTCTTTCAATAAATTAGATAGTTTAGATAATATTATTTGATTACGGTTACCTCTATGTTCTTGCATAAATTTAAGTAATGCATTCAGTTTTTGATTTTCAATATCTAAAAATAATCCGACAATATGCAGTTGTCCGTCACCTTCATGTTTTATAGATAACTCAACCCCTGCAATCGCAACTATATCACTCTCAACCGATCTAAATTCTCTAACACCTTCAATCGTGTCATGATCTGTTAAAGCCATGTGAGTTACAGAAGATTTCTCACCTAACTTGATTAATTCTAAAGGAGTGTATGAGCCATCTGATGATGTTGAATGCATATGCAAATCTAATTTTAATTTATTTGTAGTCATGTAAACCTATTCCTCTATCACATAGATGAGCTAAAATGGACTCATCTTGCAATACGCTGAATCAATATAGTATTATCTCTTTAATATAAAGACAACATATATAATTCACAACATTATATTTTAAAGTAAATAAATTAATATTTAAACGATATTTTTAACAACTATATTATAGATCAAATAAAAAATCTTGAATAATTTGTTAAAATCTGCTAATAATCATTCATGAACAAAATGATAATAATTTATAGAATTCTATACAAAACAGTAGTAAACATTCTCGCAATAGGATTAGTTGCACTGATGTTTAAGCATATCGAGATAAATAGTATTTGGATACTACTAATCGTAGCGTTAACTTTCACATTATTTAATATCGTGATAAAGCCGTTTTTACTGCTCCTCTCCCTACCCTTAATTGTTATAACAATGGGGCTCGGATATATATTAATAAATGCATTAATATTAATATTAGTATCATCTGTAATCAGTGGATTTACCGTTGATGGATTATGGGTGGCAGTTGGTGCATCAATTATTATATCTATAATAAATATGTTTGCTGACGCTATTGCTAATCAATACTTAATACAACGAACTGTACAAAATGAAGAGATTAGAGAAGATATTATAGAATAACATTTTATGAATTTGTAACTTTATAAGTTTCTAATTGATATAATTATGCTGTGATTTCTTTTTTCCTAGACGCAATTAATTTATTCATCGAACGTGTATAGCCTAAACAATCGTGAAATAGTTTTTTGCCGATATAGTTTTTATATAGATACGATCCGTTGCGACAACGATAAAATTCATTCCAATAACTAATCATTCTTGCGTAACTTAAACAAAATAATTCGATGTTTTCAATACAAAACAATTTTAGCTCAGCATTATTTCGCTGATAAAGATTAGTATATACACTCTCTAAAACCTCTACCACATACTCATCACACACTTTCAGAATATATGGGAATGTCCAGTACGGTATCTCATCTAATAATAATATCGCATCAATATGTTTTTGACGTGTAAAACCGCTATGGTGTCTTGAAAATATACAGTGATAAATTAATTGTTGTGTTGGTGAAAACCGTCCTGTTCCATTATCAAAAACATCTTGATAATAGATACGATAGGGAAAAGAAATAATATCTCCTTTTACTAAATAGCTACATTTTTTTTCATTTATAAGAGCCAGGTTTGAAGCAGAGGTTCTAGTCAATATTGATTGCTTCACATAATTTACATCATCAAGAAGATGTTTTGGAAAACCTTTAATCATTCTTATCTACCTCCCCTCTATAATATTATAACGTGATAAGTTCAGGATTATTTGCTATAGTAAAATAATTTAACAATTATTTTTTTTATTTCAAACTATCATTAAAGTTTTTCAAACTATATTGAACATCAGAAGAAAGATAGTAATATTTAACGTTATTAATCGCAACTATAAAATCACATCACTTTATTGTTTTTCGTACCAATAACAGCTTATGTAATATAATTATTTTATCTCCATTGAGAGCCACTCTCTACATTCTTCAATAAATCACCTTAATAATAGTCATTACAATTCTGTACAAAAAACAGATGTAACGTGATTTTTACTTATTTTAAATTTCTCTATTTTTGTTATCAACAAGATATGTTTTATAGAACTATAAAGGAAGATCGTGTGAATAGATATCACTGATCTCAGAAAAACTATCTATCACCTGTGCATCTTTATTCTTTTTTCTGTAAGAATAGAACTGTACTTTACCTGCTTTTGCAGCAAAATAATCAGGCTCAGCATCACCGATAAATATCGCTTCTTCTTTAGATATTTTAAAATGTCTTAGTAACCAATTTAAACCCTCTGGATCAGGTTTAGGAACTGTTACGTCTGCTGCTGTAATTAACTTATCAAAGTATTCATACACACCAAAATGTTTTAATAATGATGGTAATGATGATCCTCGGTTTGTAAGCACTGCTAACTTAATTTTGTTTCTTTTTAATTTATCTAACAGTTCTTTCAAACCATCAGATAAAACAATATTACCGTATTCATTCTCTTTGTAAACCTGCTTTGCTGATTGATATAGCTTCTCTAACTTAGCAACATCATCGTTCGCTAACAGCTTCATTATGTCTTTATCTGCCATAGATAAAACACCTGAGAGTAGATATTTATCCTCTCTATTAATTTGTGGATATCCAGCACCTAGAAGCACATTATTATAGTAATGCAATATAGCATCTTCACTATTAATAATCACTCCATCACAATCAAAAATAACAACTTTTAACATATCACCCTAACATGAAACATATAATTTATTTTAAAAATATTGAATTACCAACTTTAAATTTAGCATGAATAAATTTTGGATAAATTATATCCGAAACAATTAAATCATCACCCGATGCTAAGATTTCATCATATATATCATATTTTAAATATCTGCTATACCTTAAATCTGGATTATATAAATAGTAGTTATTTCTGCTCGTATTTAGGTCATTATTCCAACTAGACTTGATACTCAACCCATTAAGAAATGCTTTAGTATCGACAGCTGGTGATGGGAAAAATTTATATTTGAATAACGAACTCATAAAATCATCTGATCCTATATCTATTATAGCTTGTGCTGTTGTAGTTGTTGCTTCAAAATATCCAGTATTCGCCTCTACCATTATAGCTGAATCTGTATAATTCTCAGGCGTTGGTAATACAGAAGCACCAGCAACAATTCCACCAATTGTCTTTGCGATTAACGATATATGATCTGCTTGAATACTCGCTTTATTGCCTTCTGTACTCTTAGCGCTTGTGATAGCCCCTAATGAATTTATACTAAAATCGCCAGTTGTCTTTGCTATAAATGATGGATCTAATATCACATCTCCTACGCCGTCTGCTACAAATGAATCTAAGTTTGCAGCACCTTTAAGAGTGATAGAGTCAGAACCAATACTGTTTATAACAATATTTCCTGTCATAGAAGTTGATATGCCATTAACAACACCTATCGTAGTTGCTGAATTGATATTTACTTTCACATCACCATTTAAATTAAGAACACCCTCATTTAAAGCATTAATATTGAATTCACCTTCGGTACCACCATATATATTTAAAGAGATAAATTCCTTTATTGTTCCATCTGTATTCGCTGTTTTTAAATTTAATATCCCACCAGCTGAATTAAAAACATTATTTGCACTTAATGAGATTGATGTCTCCACAAAAATATTAGAATTATTTATTGTAATATTTCCTGATTTAGATGTTAATAAGAAAGCTTTCATAGATGAGAAATTGAAAGAATCTATAAAATTTATTGATCCCTCTGATACAACAGAGAATGAGCTAAATTCATTATTTCCGCCACTAAATTTAATATCTAAATCACCACTTGTGTTTGATATTATATTTACTAGAGGTGAATTTAATAAACTTAAAACTAAGCCACCACTTCCAGCATTAAGGTTAAGGATATTTATCGGAGTGTTACCTGATAATGAATTTACTGCAGATGTTATTGTAATTGTGCCTGCACTACCAACAACTAAGTTTGCAAAAGTGACAACAGGTGCTGGAATGCCTCCTGCAATTGGACTCATATTTATTGTGATATCCCCTGCTGTAGATTTTGCTGAATACGATGTTGTACCAAACTTATCTATAAACACATTGCCACTCGCTTCTCCTGATATAGATGCCATTGTGCAAAAACCAGCTGATTCGCATGATGCATTTACAAAACTTGTATCTGATATCATACCTAAAGATGAGTTAACAAGTCTGCTTGTTATATCTACCTGAACACTTCCTACTGCTTCAAAAGATATTAGTTTCGCTGACCCTGCAGTTGCTTGACCGTATTTACTAAAGAAGTCCGTTCCAGTTTTACCACTTGTACCACCAACTGTTAAATCAATATCCCCTGGTGACTTAAAGATTATTGTAGAAGCTTCATCTATCGCAAGAACCCCAAAATACTCTATCGCTGCCTCAAATGGAAAAGTAAGTTTTCCTTTATTAAGTGTAAATTTTATACGAGTTGGTAATGGAGATCCCGCTGCTTGAGGAATAACATTTGCAACTATCACATCTGATAAAGATGATTGTGTGTAATCAAACCTTGATTTTACTTTAAGACTTTCAATTATTACAGATGGAGCACCAAAAGGACCTGGAGTTGGAACACCAGCACTTGAGTTTGTTATTGTTAAATCAGTGATATCTGCTGTTAATTTGTTAAAAGAAGTATCTCTTAGATTAGCTGTACCATCTGCCATATCTAAATTAAGAGTTTCTGTAGTTACCTTAACAAAACCAGATGTTAATGTCGATGCTCCTAACAGATGAAATGATATAGAGTTCCCTGCTGTAAGAATATCATCGATAACTATATCTATTGGAACATTCGTTGATGATAATTTTAGATCACCACCAACTATTCCAGATATGTTCATTCCTGTTACTGAAGCTAATGAGTCTAACTCTGTTGAACCTTCGAGTGATGATATTCTTAAGTTTTTTAAATTTAAAGCAACACCTATCGATTTAGTACTTCCAAGTGATGCATTTAGATTAAATGTATCTGCTGTTATGCTAGCAGTCTTAGTCGGATCAACACTCATATTAATATTGTTTTCTGCTGTCATATTAAGATTTTTAACATTGATATTAGGTGAAATTAAATTTATACTATCTGTTGCAATAAATGATAGATCCCCTATTCCTGCCCCTATAGCTACTCCATAGGCACTTGAGTCCATACTTATATTCACTGCATTTAATGTAAATGAACCGTTCGTAGCTAAGGCTGTATTAATATCTGTTATTAATAGCCCTGTTATTGATGTTTTAGAGAACTCTGTATTTGTGATAACTATATTATATGGATCAAGAAGAAATGTTCCATGCTCGCCACTAGTTGATAAAGTGTTAGCTATTCCTTTAAGATGTAGACTACCTACAGAAGCTACTTCGATAAACCCACCGTTACCCGTAACTGATTGAGAAAATAAAGAAGCTCCTTTATCAAAAAATAGAACTCCTTTAGATAAAACAGATATTCCGCCTCCGTTACCACTTGTACCATTCGCAGTAATTGTTGCCAAATCTTTGATTTCTGCGTTCTCAAAAGCTTTTAGGTATACATTACCACCACTTTCTCCAGATGCATCAATAAGTGCACCTGCTGATTCTATAATAATATCGTTTCCATATATCTCAACATTTCCTGCCTTACCGATATCTGATGAAACATCTATTAGTTTGTTGTTTGTAACATCTCCAAATTCAGCAGAAAGAACAACTCTTCCGCCATCATCTTTAGTTATAGATCCTGCATAAATAACGCCTTTGTTATTTACAGTTGATTTAAGAAGATCAGATAAACCTTTAGCAGACATATAAATCGTGCCGCCTTCTGCCGTGATCTCTCCTGTATTAGATATATAAGCCCCAGCAACACCTTTCTCGATACTAACGCCTATTAGATTATTATCATAAAAGGATACTCTAAACGCCTCGCCTGATGCGATTTCAACTCTTCCTAGATTAGCCGATATAAAACCATTGTTAACTACCTTTCTACCTAGTAGTGCTGCGTATCCGTAATTATCTACAATAATTGAGCCGTTATTCGTAATGTCACCAGTTGCACTATGAATATTATAATTTCCACTCATGAAATCATTATCACTCATTTTACCAGTTGATGCTAAAAATGAACCAGTGTTGATAGTTGCACCACCACCGATCAGTATCCCACTACTATTTAATATAAAAACTTTACCGTTAGCAGATAAAGAACCGTTGATAAATGATTGCTCTCCACCTGTTACTCTGTTTAAAGTAATACTATTTCCATTTTTTTGATTAAATATAACCGATTCGCCATTAGCAATATCGAACGATCCCCAATTGATGATCGCTTTATCACTATTTTGATTGACGATAGTGTTTCCACCACTTTGATTTATGTTCGCATCACCATGCGACACATTTCCACCTGAAGGCGCAGAATAACCTACCCCTGTAGATAAAAATAGAGTGATTATTATAGCAACAATAATTCTATACGGGATGTTATACTTCATCGATACCCCTTTTCACTAATACAACCGAATTTATGCAACTAAACTTATTAACTACATTTATATAACTAAACATATTCAATTAAACTTAAACAACTAAACTTAATTAACTAAACTTACTTAATTAAACCTGTTCAACTAAACTCATTTAACTAAACCTGTTTAACTAAACTCATTCAATTAAACTTACTTAACTAAACTTACTTAACTAAACTTAAACAACTAAACCCATTTAACTAAACCCATTTAACTAAACTCATTCAATTAAACTTATATAACTAAACTTAAACAACTAAACCCATTTAACTAAACTCATTCAACTAAACTTACTTAACTAAACTTATTAACTAAACTCACTTAATTAAACCTGTTTAATTAGAATTCATAACTTATACGGAAATATACACTTGACTCTGTAAACTGATAAGGAGTGCCTGTTTCACTTATTAACGGATATCCATATTCAAGTGATAAGCCAAATCCTCTAATAGGATAACCTTTAATACCACCACCAACTGATAACAATGTATACTGTGTTTCTCTAAAAGCTGAAGTCTGTTTATTGAAAACCATACCACCATCTACAAATGCAAAAAGTTGTAATCGTTCTGATAAAAAGTTAAACCTAGTTTCAAATGTACCAGAAAAACCGCTGTCACCTGATACATAACTTGATGGATATCCTCTAACTGAATATATACCACCTAGATAATATCTTTCTGATGCGAGCAATGTATTGAACGAAAATTGTCCATCTAAATCAAAGTTAAATCGTACATATCTTGATGCGTATTGAAAAAATGTAAAACTTGCATCAACTATACTAAAATTTCCTGAAGCATACATATTTGATGATGTTGGACTTTTATCAGTCATATTAAGAAAGCCACCGAAACCACCTTTATAAGCTAAAGAATACAACATTCCTGTATGATATGTTGGATAAAAATTACCTAATATAGTTGCCTCTGCTTTTAAGATATCATCTTCTGTTGCAGCATCAGGCGTTATACCTGAATAAAAATCTCTAGTATTTTCACCAGCTATTGCAAATCTCATTAATAAAAGATTGCTGTAACTCATAAGTAGTGGGTACTCTGTATAAACAGAATATCTAAGTGAATATCCGTTTGGATCTATTGGACGAAACTCTTCCACACTTGACGTATAGTTACTATATGAGAAGTTGAAACCCATTCTAACGCCATCGTATAGTATAGGAAATGCGTAATCAAAATCTATATAGATCAACTGTGTTAGATCAATTGGCCCTCTTCCTATTGCAGCATCTATTAAACTTCCTACACCTAGAGAACCGTTCAATGCTAAAGTGTCACCACTTGTTAATACATTAGAGATCACACCTGACGTGTTCAGTCTATATAAACTTGTTGCATCTGAACCGAAGTTATCTAATGAGAATAAAAATCTATATGGATTACTATCTGTTACATGAACTATAATATCTGTTGTGCCAGGTTTAGTTCCTGCTTTAAGTGTAGTTCTAACCTCTAGATCTTGAAAACTATTTAATATTAATAATTTACGCTCAAGTTCAGCTGTTTTTAAGATTGTGTCAGGAGCTAGTAGAAATAAATGATTAGCTATAAAATCTTTCTTATAATCTGATGCACCCTCTACTAATATATTTCCTATGCGTGCCTCAACAATATTCATAACAACAACATCTTGTGATACAACTTGAGGAGGAACATAAGCATAACTTGATAAATATCCACTATCTTGATAAAGCTCGGTTACCATATTGGCAGCCTCATAAAGCTCTTTCAAGGATAAATTACGACCAGTATATGCAGCAACAGCTGAATCTAGTTTAGCTGATGAAAATATACGATTACCGTAATAATCAAACTTTATAACAAATATCTGCTCTACAGAATCTTCTTGAGGAAGGTTTCTGATTATATCTGTATTTGTTATAATATTCGTATTTAGATCTCTTGGAAATGGCGAACTCCGATACTCTTTCTTGAAACTATCGTTTACCGCTCCGATATTAACTTCTTGAGAGTATAATGAAGTTGTCATAACAAAAAATAAAGAACACATCAATAGTGCTTTACTAAACATCTAAAACCCCTAGTAGATCAATAATACTATACATGGTAAGTATACACATAACGATATTACTTATCAAGTAAAAACGAGCAATAATAATGCCAAATTAAAATTATATTTTCAAATGATTAAAAAATAGCTTAATAAACATATATCTTCGTTTATATTACTATCGGAAAAAAAAGAGTAAATCTAAACTAAATAGATAGTTAGACTTACTCTTTTTAAAAAAATATTCAATAGTTGTAGACTACAAAACTACCAAAACTATATAATCAACCTGTTTTTTCAAGATTCGAATATGCAACCGACATCATTAATTTAATTCTATTTAGTTGATTAACTTCCGATGCTCCTGGATCATAATCAACTGCTGCGATATTTACATCGTTATATCTGTTTTTAAGCTCTTTTACAACTCCCTTACCAGTTATATGGTTCGGAAGACATGCAAACGGTTGAACACAGATGATGTTTTTCACACCAGACTCTATCAACTCTATCATCTCTCCTGTTAATAACCAACCCTCTCCTGACTGGTTACCAAGCGAAACAACCTCTTCTGCCATTTTAGCGATCTCCATGATATGAGGCATAGCTGAGAAACTTCTACTATTTTCTAACGCTTTACGCATAACATCTCTTTTTCTCTCTATCCAACCGATAAATAGTTTAGTCATCATAACTCTAAATCTACTTGATGTTCTAACTTTCGATCTAAAGATTTCATCATATGCACAGTAAAGTACAAAATCCATGAAATCAGGCATAACTGCTTCTCCACCCTCTTTCTCAACTAGATCTATCGCATTATTGTTTGCATCAGGTTGAAATTTAACTAAAATTTCTCCAACGATACCAACTCTAGGTTTAACTTTATCGTTTATAGGTATTAAATCAAAATCTGCAACTATTTCATTAACAGCTTTTTTGAACGACTTTATCTTAGGATTACCTACATATTTTTCACACTCTTTAGCCCATTTTTCATAGACTTCAAGTGCTTGTCCCTCAACCATTTCATAAGGACGAGTTTTTAATAGTAGCCTCATCAACAGATCTCCATATAAGATACCTGAGATAAGTTTTCTAACCAATTTAAATGTAATCGTAAATCCACCATGTTTTTCAAGTCCGTGAAGATTAAACGATAGAACTGGAACATTAGCTTTATTCATCTTCTCTAACGCCATTTTTAGCCAACCGATATAGTTTGTAGCTCTACATCCGCCTGCCGTTTGAGATATAATAACAGCTGTCTTATTTGGATCACACTCATCTGATTCTAAATAACCGATCAACTGACCTATCGCCATTATAGCTGGATAACATGAATCGTTATTTACATATTTTAAACCGTAATTAACATCCTCTTTACTAGCAGACTCAAGAACTTTTAATCTATATCCTTCAGCATTAAATCCTGATGATAACATACGCATATGTATTGGCGATATTTGTGGAGAGATAATAGTGTAATCTTTTCTCATCTCTTCAGTAAACTCAACACGTTCTTTCAACTCTTTATAACTTCTTTCAAATTTACGATCTTTTCTATCGTTAACAGCAGCGATCAATGATCGTAATCTTATACGTATTGCACCTAAATTACTTCCTTCATCAATTTTTATAACTGTATACAATTTATCGTGACGCTCTAAGATCTCAGCAACTTGTTCAGTTGTTATCGCATCTAAGCCACAACCGAATGAATTTAATTGAATAAGCTCTATATCATCTCGTTTAGCAACAAATGATGCCGCTTTATATAATCTTGAATGATATGTCCACTGATCTATAGTCTTCATCGGTTTCTCTAAATGAGCGATACCAAGATGAGCTACTGAATCCTCTGTGAACACTGCTAAACCACTACTTGAAATTAACTCAGGGATACCGTGGTTAACTTCTCCATCAATATGATAAGGTCTACCTGCTAGAACGATACCTGTGATACCTTTCTCAGTGATATACTCAAGTGCCTTCTCTCCAGCCTCTCTAATATCAGCCTTAAATTGAACATCTTCAGCCCACGCTTTATTTAATGCAAGTTTTATATCGTGATTATCAATTCCACTATCTTTACCTGCAAAATTATTTATCATAACAATTTCAAGACTTTTCTTATCTCCAAATGTTACAAATGGTTGTATAAAATTAACATTGTTTTCATTAATCGCATCAATATTCAATCTAACGATCTCAGGGTATGAACAAACAACGGGACAGTTAAAATTGTTATCAGATTTCTCTTCCAACTGCTCGAACTGAACACATGGATAAAATAGTGTATTTATACCTTTACTAACAAGATTTAATATATGTCCATGAACCATTTTCCCAGGATAACATACCGTTTGTGATGGAATAGTTTCAAGCCCTGTATTAAATAACTCTTTAGATGATCTGTCTGACGTTTCAACTCTATAACCTAATGATGTGAAAAATGTGAACCAGAATGGATAGTTTTCAAACATATTAAGAACTCTAGGAATTCCTATTACTCCTCGTGGTGCAACATCTAGCTCTAATGGTATATAGTAATCAAATATACGCTCTTCTTTGAACGCAAATAGATTTGGTAATGTTGATGGAGCTGATACCGCTTGTAAACCTTTCTCACAACGGTTACCTGTGATATAGCGTTTCTTGCCATCAAATATATTTACAGTTAATAAACATTTGTTACTACATTTATTACAGTTTGCATTTTTAGAATCCATAGTAAACTGCTCTAAATCCTCAAGAGAGATCAATGTTGTTTCCTCTCCCTTATAATTGTTTTGAGCGATTAATGATGAACCGAATGCACCCATATGTCCTGATATTGCAAAACGAGTAACTTCAGCACCAACTGATAATTCAAACGCTCTTAAAACTGCATCATTAAAAAATGTTCCACCTTGAACTACAAGTTTTTTTCCTAACTCTTCTAATGATTTCATTTTGATAACTTTATATAATGAATTTTTAACTATTGAATAAGATAATCCAGCTGAAATATCTCCAACTGTCGCACCCTCTTTCTGAGCTTGTTTAACTTTTGAGTTCATAAACACAGTGCAACGAGAACCTAGATCCATCGGCTGTTTAGATTGTAGAGCTGCTTTTGCAAACTCCTCTATCTTAAATGTAACAGACTTTGCAAATGTTTCTAAAAACGACCCACAACCTGATGAACATGCTTCGTTTAATATGATCTTATCTATTGCACCATTTTTGATATACATACACTTCATATCCTGTCCACCGATATCAAGTATAAATGAAACATCAGGAACAAAATATTTAGCCGCTGTAAAGTGAGCTATCGTTTCAACTTCACCATCATCAACACCTAACGCTGCCTTGATTAAACCCTCTCCGTAACCAGTGATGGCAGATCTTACAATCTTAGCTTTAACTGGAAGTAATGAATAGATCTCTTTTAAAACCAATATAACCGATCTAACTGGATCTCCAAGGTTTGATGCATATGATGAGAAAACCATTCTATCGCTAGAATCTATAATAATAGCTTTAGTTGTTGTTGATCCTACATCTAAGCCAAGAAATAAATCTCCCTCTGCATCTTTTAAATCAATAGTATCTAACGTGCCTTTGCCTGCATGACGCTTTTGAAATTTCTTATACTCAGCATCAGATTTAAATAATGGTTGTAGTAACTCTATATCTGATTCAAACCCATCAACTAACGCTGCTGCTCTACTGTTGATCTCTTTGAACGCAACTGGTTTATAAACTTTAGATAGAAGCGCTGCTCCTTTTGCTACAAAAAGTTGTGGATGATCTGGAAAAATAACCTGATCTGGAGTTAAACATAAAGTTTCAATAAATCTCTGTCTAAGCTCTGATAAGAAAAATAATGGACCACCTAAAAACGCAACCCTTCCTCTAATAGATCTACCGCAAGCAAGCCCACCGATCGTCTGATCTACAACTGCTTGAAATATAGACACAGCTATATCTTCCTTTCTTGCACCCTCATTTAGTAAAGGCATAACATCTGTCTTTGCGAACACTCCACACCTTGCTGCTATCGGATATATCGTTTTGTAATCTTTCGCAAGATTGTTAACACCCTCTGCATCGGTCTGTAAAACCGCAGCCATCTGATCTATAAACGCACCTGTACCACCTGCACAAGTTTCATTCATACGTTGATCTATACCATTTTCAAAAAATGTTAATTTTGCATCCTCGCCACCTAGCTCTATCGCAACATCAGTATTAGGAATAGTTTGCTTAATACACTCAGTTGATGCAATAACCTCTTGAACAAAATCAATGTTTAACCACTCAGAAGCCGATATACCACCTGAACCTGCAACCGCAATTGTAACCTTATCGTTACTAAAAACTTTATGAGCATCTGCTAGTAGCTCTATCAACGTGTTACGCATATCTGATAGATGTCTCTCATATCTGCTATATATTGTATTATTATCACTATCTAAAACAACTATCTTAATTGTTGTTGAACCTATGTCCAACCCTACGTGTAACAACCTCTTGCTAGTAGACATTAACCCCTCCATCTGAAAATATAAAATATTTAATCTCTAATAAGACTAATTCAGTGTTATTAAACTCAACGTGCAAGATAACATATATGAAACATTATATCAATAGAAATTGACACCTATATACACTCGCTTATATTTTGATTTACCATACGTATATATGTATATTATATTAGTCATTTATTTTCACCGTTTGGCTATATGATAATTAGTTTACCAAATACTTGTAAAACCACACTATCTATTTTCTCACAATATAGCTATATGACAATTAACTTGTTGCCGATATATCAGTACTATATCCACTTAACAACTTACATAGCTCTATTATATAATAACTAACTCGTTGTAAGCATATAGCGATTATATCCGTCTAACTATTTCCATAGCTCTATTATATAATAACTAACTCGTTGTAAGTGTGCAAATACAATATCCATTTAACAACTTAAACAACTTAGCTATATGACATAACAACTAACTTATTGTAAGTATATAGCGATTATATCCATCTAACTATTGCCATAGCTCTATTATATAATAACTAACTTGTTGTAAGTGTGCAAATACAATATCC
>CAMRCY010000043.1 GCA_947041165.1 uncultured Deferribacteraceae bacterium
AGATTACATATTACGATTAGATTGTGCATGAGTAAGAGTTAGTAATTATTAAATTCAGGATTATATATTGCGACTAGATTGTGCATGAGTAAGAGTTAGTAATTATTAAATTAAGGATTAGATATTGTGATTAAATTGTGCATGAGTAAAAATTCATAATTATTAAATTAAAGATTACATATTACGATTAGATTGTGCATGAGTAAGAGTTAGTAATTATTAAATTAAGGATTACTTATTGTGATTAGATTGTTGAAAAGAATATCTTACAAGTAGCTTAGTATAAGTAGCTTAGTATAAGTAGCTTAGTATAAATAGCTTAGTATAAATACGATTAATATAAGTAAAAGGTAACTCTCAACATATTGTGATTAAGAATACTTAATCAATATAATCACAATATTAAAAAGAACCCTGCCCTATATATTAGAAAATAAGTTTTACCGCTTTCTCTTTAATAGATATAAAAATAGATTTTTTCTCTATGTTATAAACCTCTCCATCAATTTGAGCGAGAGTTACATCATTAACCTTTATATAATCAGCTTGCATTCTTGAGCCAACAAAACCTCTATTTGTGAAAATAGAAAACAGTGATTTAACTAAAAACTTTTTCTCAGATTTAAATATTGCAAATAAATTTAATTTACCTGCATCTAACTTACCTAACTGATATTTTCCTGCATACGATGAAACAATTGAAACAATTAAATGTGCTGGATTATGATCGTAACCTTTTGCAGATATATCCATAAAACCAAACTTCTTAGTAAGTAACACTTTTAACCCTGTAAACACATAAGAAAGTTTCTTAGGTAAAATTCTTCTCTTATTTAACTCAACCAATTTGACCACTTCTGCATCAAACCCAAATCCTGCAAAAAGTAAAAACAGTTTATCATCTATAAACCCAACAGGGATTTCAATAAATTTTGCTAGTGACATATTTCTTGCAGCTTTAATCGGGTTCTTATCTATACCATACTCTTTGCAAAAAACATTCACCGAACCTAACGGAATAACTGAGAAAAACTTATCCTTCTTGCCATACATTCCAGCAACAACTTCATTGACTAATCCATCACCACCAGCTGCAATTACAATATCTGCATCTGATGCTTTTGAAATATTAAACCCATCTAAACTTGATGTCGTAAGAACTGTTTC
The DNA here is from genome assembly GCA_947041165.1 of uncultured Deferribacteraceae bacterium. GTDB lineage: Bacteria > Chrysiogenota > Deferribacteres > Deferribacterales > Mucispirillaceae > CAMQYB01. The sequence continues at coordinate 1,168 of CAMRCY010000043.1, forward strand.
CAAGTTATCAAACTTAAAATTCAATATCTTCTTAATCTTTGCTACCTTTCTTTTTGAATATCCAGTTGCAAGTGGATTAACTATTAATAAAATCTTCATACTATTATCTCTTCTTTAAAATCAATATTTAAAAACTTATATATCGCATCCTTACTATCATTTAAATCGTAAGAATACTTATTCACATATAATTCTATATGCGATCTAATTACATTGTCATTCATATCTTGTGCATGCTCTTTTATAAAATTTTCTATCTCAAAATAATTGCTCTTTGCAAAATTAATCGATCTTCTAATACAATCATTCATAGGTTTTGCAATATCAATCAAACTCTTACGGATCGCAATAAAACCTAACGGTGTTGGTAAACCAAATAAATTAAAATACTCTACACCTAAATCAACTACTAAATTCAAACCAAAATCTTTATAAATAAATCTTCCCTCATGAATTAATATACCAGCATCAACTTCACCGTTTTTAACAGCTGTAATTATTTTATCAAATCTCATCTCTATCTTCTCAACATCTATACCATTATATAAATTATCAAAAAGTAAGTTTGCTGTTGTGTTTAAGCCTGGAATTGCAATTTTTTTGTCTGATAAATCATCAATCGATAATTTCTGTTTTGAAACAAGTATCGGTCCCGTGTTATATCCTAACGCTGCTCCTGCCGATAAAATGTGATAATCTGAAGCGATCTTATGATAAACTCCAAACGATACTTTACAGATATCAATCTTGCGTTCAATCGCTAAATTATTCAGATTTTCTATATCTTCAAATACGATATCAAATGTCATATCTGTATCGATAAATTTATTGATTAATCCACCAAAAATATATGTGTCATTTGGACATGTAGATATTGCTAAACTAAAATTGCTCATAGATAAAATTAAGCTCCATCCATTTTGTTAAGCAGTTCTTCTTCTTTTAATCTAGCTACTTCTTTAGAGAAATATTTAACTCTTTTGTCAATAAATTTAATTCCTGCTCCAACAGTAAATCTTAGTGAATCAAATCCGAAGAAATCCTCTACACCAACTTTTACAAAATATCTATCTAAGAAAGTATAACTTACTAACGCTTTTGTAAACACCGCTACTGAATGATTATTATAATCTGATCTAAAATCATACGCCTCTAATGAGAATGCCAATGTTTGTGATCTTAATGGATATATGTCAAGCCCTAGCCCTACTGTGTTTTCAAATAAACCGCCTCTCAAACCTAACCATCTATAAAACACATAGCTGTACTGTAATGAAAACGCTAATGTGCCATTTGATGATGATGGAATTGTATATGTACCTGTCTGAGGGGTGCCACTTGCATCAACATATTCATATGTTCCTGTAGTTCCACCATTACTTAATCCAGATCTATTACTAATACCTAGTGTGAAAAATTGGTTAGGTTTAGGATAATATTTTATATTTGCATAGCCTCTTAAATTGTTTAAATTAAATGCATAATCTACTCCAAAATCAAATATAAATGCTGCACTAAAACCACCAACTATATTTTTAGCGCCTTTAATTATCGACTGAACATCCTCTCGTGTTTCATTATCGTTAATCAATAAACCTAATGTACCATTATTACTATTAATATCCTCTGTTATATCTGCAATATTCTCTATCGTTCTGTTAATATTTGCAATTATCGGTTTTGCATATCCAGGGTTTGTACCGTTATCAGTTACAAGCGTGTTTATCGATAATGAAAGGTTTTTGATAGCTCCTACAATCTCATCTATATTCGTAATTGTACCATCTATCGCTGACTCATTACGGACAACAACACCTTCTATAACTCTCATCGTGTTACCAAGACTAATAACTAAATCATTAAAATTATTGTTGTTTTCTGAAACCAACTTATCTAAATTGTCTGCAACACTCTGTAATGATTTTAATGTAGACTCGACAACATTAGTTGTTGATTCGCTTTTAATTAACTCATTAATCGATTTTGCTAAATCAGCTATCTCTGCAGACATTCTCTCTACAGAATCTATCGCTGCATTTATTGATGCACCAACCTGTCTATCTTCATAAATAACACCATCTTCTAATACACCGACTGATGGTTCATCTCTCACTACTAACTCGATAGCTTTATCACCCATGAAGCCTGATTGACGTACAGCAAATTCAATATTATCAGGTATAGCATATTTTTCAGATATACTTAATACAGCTGATAACTCATTGCCAACTAAACCGATATCATCTAACTGTCCAACTGGAAGTCCTCGATAAAAAACCTTAGTGCCTTTCTTCAATCCATCTGCATCATCTATCATAAATGTGATAACGTAAACTTTATCTTTATTAAAAGAAAATTTACCAAATGATATGCCAAGAAAAGATAGCAACACTATCGATATTATTACAAAAATTCCAACTTTAGTCTCTAGACCAAACTTCATATTATTTCCTTGATTGTAATTTATAAGTTACAACAATATATATATATAACATCTTTACTTAATATACTTTTATTGGACCATCTTTTACACCTGATAAAAACTGTACGACATACTCATTCCTAGTCTTACCAAGCTCCTCTGTACTTCCACTAAAAACAACCTTACCTTGATAAATCATTATAACATTATCTGCTATTTTGAAAACAGATTTTATATCATGTGATACAACAACTGATGTTATATTCAACTTATGTTGAGTATCGTAAATAAGATCATCAACAACATCTGTCATTATCGGATCAAGCCCAGTTGTTGGCTCATCATACAACATAATATCTGGCTCTAATGTTAATGATCTTGCAAGCCCTACTCGCTTACGCATACCACCTGATAACTCTGATGGAAATTTATCGTTAACATCACTTAAACCAACAACAGATAATTTGTGCTCTACTATCCCTGCGATCTTACTATTATCATAATTAGTATGCTCTCTAAGTGGAAATGCTACATTCTCATAAACAGTCATCGAATCAAATAACGCTGCATTTTGGAAAAGAAAACCGAACTTCTTTCTTATCTCAAGCAGTCTATTATAGCTAGCTAATGTGATGTCTTCGCCGTCTATAAAAACATTACCACTATCTGGTTTTAAAAGTCCCATCATTAACTTTAACAGAACAGATTTTCCCGTTCCTGATGGACCTATAAGAACCGTTATACCACCTTTCTTTATTTCAAATGATACTCCTTTATGAATATCATGAACTCCAAAAGATTTATATATATCTACTAATTTTATCATATGTTTACCAAAAAAGTTGTTATTATATAATCAAATAAAAGAATTAAAACACATGAAATAACTACCGATTGAGTAGTTGATTTACCAACTCCCTCTGCTCCAAGTCTTGTAGTTAAACCTTTGTAACACGCAACAACAACTATCACTAATCCGAAAATAAACGCCTTAATTAAACTATTAAGCAAATCTGAAAAACTAACATAAAGAACAGATTGATCTACATACTCTACAGCGTTAACTCCCAAAAATAAAACGTTGACCGCATAGCCTCCAATCAAACCAAATGCTATACATATAACATTCAACATAGGGAAAACTATAGCTGCTGCAACTAATCTAGGAGCTACAAGATAATCAACCGTATTGATACCCATAGCATCAAGAGCATCTATCTGCTCTGTTACCTTCATAGTACCAACCTCTGCTGCAATCGATGAACCCACTCTTGCTGCAACCATCAATCCTGTTAATACTGGACCTAACTCCGTAACCATCGCTAAGGTTACAAGTGATCCAGACATGCTCTCTGCTCCAAAATCCTTGAAACCAACATATGTCTGAATACCAAAAACCATGCCCGTAAAAGCACCTGTTAACACGACTATCGGTACTGACTTAATACCTATAAACTCGATCTGTTTCATCGTTAATTTATAACGCATCTTTTTTGTTATAATACACTTAACCGTTGATATAAATAATATACTCATCTCACCTGCAACTTTAAATAACGATAAAGTCGTAGCTCCAATTGAGTTGATAAAACGTATTATAAATAGTTCTCTAGTGGCGTTCATTTATATACACTCTCGGTATTCGATATGATATACCTGTTAAAATCTCATAACTTATTGTATCCGCTAAACTCGCTAACATATTAGCCGTAATATTGTCACCCATAACTTCAACCGATCTACCAACCTTAATACCTTCAATATCTGTTAGATCAATCATAGTCATATCCATGCAAACAACACCGATTATCGGACACTTAATGCCATCAATAAACATAAAGCCTTTATTAGATAACGATGTCGGATATCCATCTGCATAGCCTATAGGGACTATACCTATTACCATATCTTTATCTGCAATAAAAGTTCTACCGTAACTTACAGACTCACCCTTCTTTACAACTTTAGAATGCACAACGATAGATTTTATACTCATGACTTGTTCTATTCCTGCCAACATGTTTGTTGATTCATAGCCATACATAGCAATTCCTGGACGAGTAAAATCCCATGTGTTTTCATAGTTTGTAATACCTGATGAGTTTAGAAAACTTGTTGTAAAATTGTGTGCTGAGTTTCTCTCTATAAATATATTAAATAACTTAGTCTGTTTATTTACAAAATCTATATCCGAACCTGAAGTTGCAAGGTGGCTCAAAACATGTGCTACATCAATATTTGGATATTTTACTAAAAAATCAGAAAGCAACATATCAGGACTAAATCCTAATCTACTCATTCCTGTATCAACCTTTAATGCAACCTTAACTTTCAATCCAATAGACTTTGCTATATCTGAAACTTTTTTCGCAAAATCATCATCAAATATAGTTAATACTAAACCTGACTCAATCGCTTCTTTAATATACATATCTGTTATGTATCCAAGAACGTATATATTTACATCTTCAATATTGTTACTGTTAAAATGATCCTTTAACTCTAGCCCTTCTGTCATCGTTGCAACTGCAAAATGTTTAACTTGAGAGAACTTATATGCGTGTAGAGAAATCATACATGCACCATGTCCGTATGCATCAGCCTTAACCATAGCGATAATATCTGACTTCGAACTAGCTTTAGCTATCATGATATTATTCGACAACTTACCTAGATCTATCTCTGCATAAGTTGGTCTATGGTAACTCCCCTTCATCAACACTTTATTCCCCTTTGTAACTTCATTCAAAAACTAATTTATACCTGCATTGTACAGTAAATAACTTTTGATAAAACTTTCTAAATCGCCATCCATAACAGAATCAACATTACCTGTCTCTTCTCTTGTTCGTAAATCCTTAACCATTTTATACGGGTGCATAACATACGATCTTATCTGATTGCCCCAACCGATATCGGTTTTACTGCTCTCTAATTTATCTTTCTCTTCGTTTCTTATACTTCTTTCATGCTCGTATAATCTCGACTTTAAAATCTTCATCGCTGATGCTTTATTCTTATGTTGGCTTCGCTCGTTCTGGCAAGCTGCCACTATGTTTGTTGGAATGTGTGTGATGCGTACTGCTGAGTCCGTCGTGTTAATATGCTGGCCACCTGCACCACCTGCTCTATATGTATCTATTCGTAAATCTGATTCTAAAATATTTATATCAATATTGTCATCAATCTCTGGAAGAACAAATACAGATGCAAACGATGTGTGTCTTCTGTTTTGAGAATCAAATGGTGATAATCTAACTAACCTATGAACACCAATCTCGCCTTTCAAAAACCCAAAAACATAATCACCTATCAAGTTAAATGTGATAGATTTTAACCCAGCTTCATCGCCGTCTAATTGATCCATAATCTCTAACTTAAATCCTGCACGCTCTGCATACCTATTATACATTCTAAAAAGCATCGCAGCCCAATCGTTAGACTCTGTACCACCTGCTCCTGAATGAATTGTAACTATTGCTGATGATGAATCATGTTCTTTATTCAATACCAATTTAAGCTCAAAATCTGTAAGCAGTTTAGATAGAAAATTATAATTCTCCTCTATCTCACTCTCTAAAGAAGTTTCACCTTCATTGTAGAGTTCTATCAAAACATTTATATCGTCAAACGAATTATTAAGCGATTTCCAACTATCTAAAAATCGCTTGTATATAGCCTGCTCTTTTAATAATAATTTTGAATCTTTTTGTGACCAGAAATCTTTATCTTCTAAAGAAAGTCTATCTATCTCTAAAATCTTTTTATTGATTTCTTCTTCACTAAATGTCTTTGAAAGAGATTCGATCTTTCCCTTAATATCAGACACTAAACTAGTTAACTCACCAATCATAGAATAGTTATACTTCCTTTTAATCTGAGAATAATTATACCTTACAGGTCTTTATTAATCAATAATATTATTCCCATATATTACAAAACTTATTATAAAAATATTTCACTTCAAACTTATATAAAAACAGTTATAGTCCAACTATATTTTTCAACTCTTTCAACTCTTGCTTATTAAGTTTTTTAATCTCGCCTGGAGCCATGTCATCTAATAAAATATTAGCTATCTGAAATCTTACAAGTTGCTTAACAGATGATCCAAAATATCCGAACATCTCTCTAATCTGTCGCTTCTTACCCTCGATCAATATAACTTCATAATTCTTCTTACCAACTTCTTTTATTCTGCATGGAAGATATTTTTCGCTATCTGTTTCTAAGCCATCTCGAAGTTCTGTAACTTCATAATCGTTCAATAATCTATCAACTGTAACGTAGTAACGCTTTTCAACTTTTGACTCAGATTTTTGTATACGTTGAATAAGGTAGCCATCGTTTGTAAACAGTATTAACCCTTCACTTTCATAATCTAATCTACCAGAGTATGGTAGTTTTTTTGTCTTTAAAAGATCAAATGAATCAAGTGTTGCTCTGCCTCTTCCAAAACCATATTCAGTTAAAACTTTTCTAGGTTTATAAAATTTATAGATCTGAATTTCTTCAACCATTAATGGTTCGTTATCGATTAAGATAGCGTCGTTATCAGGATCTATCTTTACACCTTGAGATATTACAATCTCACCATTTAAATTAATTCTGCCATCTTCTATCATTACATCGACTTCCCTTCTTGAGAACTGTGATGATGAAGCTATATATCTGTTTATTCTTACTAATTCACCCATTATTTAAGCTCTTGCCATTCTCTGAACGTTGGAAGTTCTGAGAGGTCGTTTAATCCAAAATACTCTAAAAAATACTTCGTTGTTGCATATAGTAACGGTTTCCCAGGTACTGCTTTTCTACCAACAACTTTAACTAAATTCTTATCCAACAATAATCGCATTGTTCCTGATGAGTTCACTTCTCGCATCTGCTCTATTTCCACCTTTGTAACTGGCTGTCGATACGCTACTATTGCTAATGTTTCTAACGCAGCTTTAGATAAATTCTCGGTTTTTTCTCCGAAAAATCTCTCCAAAAATGGTGTTACATCTGAATCAGTAACCATCTGATATCCACCAGACACTTTTCTTATTCTTATTCCTAATCGTACTGAATTAAAATTTTCTGCATATATCAGCAACCTATTCTCTAAATTTAACGGAGGGAGCATTCTTTGAAATGTAGCGATATCAATCGGTTTACCCGACAAAAAAAGTGCCGATATAAAAACCCTCTGCTCATGCTCTTCTGATATCTCATCATAACTTTCTTCTAACTCTTCTGATCTAATATCTTCATGATCAAACTTTCCTGCATCAAACTGTAATGCGAGATTGTCTTCATCTAAAATATTGGTATCTAAATCTTCTTCACTATTTTTGTTAAATTCATCATTATCTTGCATCAGATATATCTAGCTCCCTAATTACTCTTAATAATATTGAAGAAAAATTTTCTTCTTGAAATGCAGTTACAGATTTCGCCTTTATAAGTTCTAATACCGTTGAGAACGAAATACATTTTTCAACTTTATGGTTACACTGCTCTGCGATATCGTCCCAAAGAAGCTTGTTCTTTGATAATATAAATGATTTCATAAAACGTGAAATCTCTTCAACCGCTATCCTAGAATTTCTAACCACCATCTCTTTTTCACGCTTGCTTTTTGGTGGTGCAAAATAACTCTCTGGCAATCTGAATGAATCCTCAACTAATATATCTTCTTTTAGAATAAGTAGAGAATCTGATCGTGCAAGAAAGTTTCCTGAAGATTTTTCAAACACTCTAAGTTCCATCGCCATATCTTTATAAAATGAGTACTCTATCAACAACTGATTAAAAAGCAGTTTCGCCTCTTCAGGATCTAAATCTGCATCATCTGCTGAATCTCTCGGTAGAAGCATTCTTGATTTAAGGTATATTAAAAATGTTGCCATATATATAAATTCTGCTGCAACTTCAATATCCATCTCACGCATATTTCTTATCTCTTGCACAAAATAAACTGTGATTTCAGATATCGGTAAATCAAATATATTAAGCTCATTTTTATATACTAAATGAATTAATAAATCTAGTGGCCCTTCAAATTCAACATCATCAATTTTTATAGATAACGACTCGTTAATCATATCTTAAACACTTTCCTTTCTCTTGCAACAACATGCATTCACATATTATTAATTTTCATTATATCGTTAACCGTAATCATACCATCAACAATAATTATATCTTTAACGCTTTTCTAACTTTCATAACTAACTGCTCTGATATATCATTAACCTTAGATTGAGATGCTGATAAAAACTCTTCAATATCTACAATATCTTTCTCGAACGATACTCGTTTCTCTTTTATAGGTTCTAATAACGCTGTCACATGTTTTGCAAGTATCATTTTGCACTCGATACAACCAATTAATGCTTTTGTGCAACCATCAACGATAAACTCTTTCTCGCTCTCAGTTGACAACAATTTATGATACTCAAACACAGGACAGATTTTTGGATCGCCTGCATCAGTTTTTCTAATACGACTAGGATCTGTTATCATCTGTTTTATCTTAGGTTCAATGTTTTTCAAATCTTCATTTAATAGTATTGAGTTATTATAACTCTTACTCATCTTACGTCCATCAAGCCCTAACAGTTTAGGTGTTGATGTTAATTTTGCTTGAGGTTCTATAAATATATTATCCGAATATAAATAATTAAATCTTCGCACAATCTCTCTTGATAACTCTAAATGTGGAACTTGATCAATACCCACTGGAACATATTTTGCATCTAATATAATAACATCTGCTGTCATTAAAACAGGGTATCCTAAAAAACCGTAATTATTAATATCTTTATCGTTTAACTCTTGCAACACATCTTTATATGTAGGACAACGCTCTAGCCATGACACAGGTGTAACCATGCCTAACAGCAGATATAACTCTGCGATAAATTTATTGTGTGATTGAATATATATCGTTGATTGATTAATATCAACTCCAACCGACAACCAATCTAGTATCAACGATCTTGAGGATGCTTTAATGTTTTCTGGTGATTGATAATTTGTTGTCAATGCGTGCCAATCTGCTACGAAATAATAACAATCGAAATCGTTCTGCATATCTACCCAGTTCTTTAATGCACCAAAATAATGACCTATATGAAGATCTCCCGTTGGACGCATTCCTGATACTACTCTCGCTTTTGACATTATCCCTTCCAATAACAAAACTTTTAAAATCTATACAAAATACTTTCAAGCTTCTACACCACAATTAAGAAGTATAAAACTTGTCATTAAAACTTATTTATTAAATCAACGAAAAGACAACCTGATATACTCCATCTATTAACGGGCCTATCACCTTGCCATAAATATTTGTTACAAATAAAAGCAACAGAATTATCATTCCATATCTCTCAGTTGCTTCATATCTTATAGCGACATCTCTTGGCAAAAAGTTTGATAAAATTCTTGCACCGTCAAGTGGCATAATAGGTATTAAGTTAAATATCGTTAACGCAATATTGATCCTTACTGAATAAACTAACATCAACGCAATAGGTGTTACTATATTTTCTGGAAGTTGAAAAAGCAACAATACCTTAATCGCTATAACCGACAAAATAGCCATAACTATATTAGATGCAGGCCCTGCAAACGCAACCATCGCCACACCATATTTATGATGACGTATATTGTAAAAATTTACAGGAACTGGTTTTGCCCAACCGAACATTCTTGTTACTAATAAAAATAATAACCCTATTGGATCGATATGTTTTATCGGGTTTAATGTTAATCTACCCGCATCTTTTGCTGTGTTATCACCTAACTTATATGCTACAAATCCGTGCATAACTTCATGCACCGTTACTGCAAATAAAAATGGAACTATCGATAACGATAACTCATACATAAATTTATTAAAATTGAAATCACTAAAATCAAACATTGCTATCACCTAAATCATCTTTTAAAATATCTGATAGATACACATCAGCAAATGAATCTAAAAACCTCTGATCGGATGTTGTAGTTATCTTGATATTACTGATATCTGATTGAACAGATAATATCTCATCACCTAATAACTCATAAGCTGATGAATCATCCGTCACTTCTATATCTTTCTTAAAAGCTAATTTATACGCTTTAATTAATTTATCTCGTAAAAAAAATTGTGGAGTTTGTACAATAAATATCTTATTGCGATCTATTGTTTTTAAAATCTCTCCTGAACTCTTAATCTTCTTCACTGTATCTCTTGATGAATATCCTGCAATTACAGCCTCTTCCTCATCTATACCAATATGTATAATATCTGTTATAACTTTGTTTGTAACAAATGGACGCACAGCATCGTGTATTAATAAATATTTTGTATCCGTTGCTTCTATACAATTATAAACAGTTTCAGCTCTCGTTTTTCCACCTTCAACTAATTTTATATTTTTTGAGAAGTTGTTCAAATCACTCTCTAATAAAATTTTGTTAACCAGTTCATAGTCGTCTTTAGATACTCCGATAATCGTTTCATCAAAACTATATGATGTTAAAAGACGCTTCATCGTCCAATAAAGAACAGACTTGCCCTTTAGCATAAAATACTGCTTCTTTACTGTCTCAGAAAATCTACTTCCTATCCCAGCGGACGGGATAATCAACGCTATACTCAAAATTTAACCTATCTTTATTATATTTTCAAACACTCTACAATTAGAATATTACTATAATATTATTACTCTAAACAACATACATAATTAAAATAAACGTACAATCCCTTCTTGCAATAACTGGACTGAAAACCATAGCGAAACCACAACTACAAATGCTGATAAATCAAACATTCCAACAGGTGGAATTATTCTCCTAAACGGTGCTAAGATAGGCTCTGTTAATGCATACACTATCTGTACTATCGGTGCTGTAGGATTTGGTGATACCCATGTTAATAACGATCTTGCAATCACTATCCATGTTAAATATCTTAATAGTTCAACAATCGATAAAAGTCCGTTTCGTGTTGATGCAAGAATACTATTCTCAAACGATACATAATAATTTATATTAGATATTCCACCTTTATAAATCATATCTATAACCATTAAAATACCTGTTGATAAAAGAATGTATGCGATCAACAAAACAATACACGTTGGTAGGATTATTAATGATGAATCTATCGGTACAAATTTTCTCGTAAAACGCATCCACGGAGTGCCTATTCTATAAAAATATACAAAATAATATGACGCAATTGTTTGCTTCACAACTAAACTTAATAGCACTGAAACGATTAAAAACATCGCTAAAAATCGTATATATCCTATCAGTACATTACCAGTGTTTATAACTCTCATCGCTTCTGATGATGATACAAACTCTAATAGTGACGTAAATACAATTAAACCAATAATCATAAATGGAATATATCTATCTGTTTGTTCTTTCGGTTGCTTGAAATTCTTAAATAGATATGAAGTGAAAAGGTTTATACTTTTCCCTACTGGATTGAAATTTAACTCCTGAGGAGTTGCTACATATCTAAAGATCAAAAAAATTATCATTATCTTTACTAATATCAATATTAATAACATGTTAAACAATGCCTCCTATACCTTTTAAACGATAATTATTGCATAAATCTAACGATTTGAAAAGAGATATAAAAATCTAGTTGAAAATTATCGTGCCTAAACGTAGGAGATTAGAACCATATGCTAAGGCTAACTTATAATCGTTGCTCATACCCATTGAAAGTGTATCGATACTTTTGATTACTTTTATATTCTTATCGTAAATCTTTTGAGCCGTCTTGAAATAGATTTCATTCTTATATATATCATCCTCATATGGAGTGACTAACATAAAGCCTCTTAGATTAATATTCTCTAATTTTAAAACTTCTTCCAGCACATCATCTAATGTATCCTCTGATAAACCAGTTTTACTATCCTCTTTTGCTAGATTTAATTGTAGTAAAATACCTTGCTTAATACCCTCTGTTTTAGAAAGCTTATCTATCTCCACTAAATACCTTTTTGAATCCACCGAATGAATTAACGAAAATCTATTCAATATCTTTTTTAACTTATTACTCTGCAACCTGCCTATAAAATGAAACTCAAGATCTTTCAATTTCTCTTGTGTTAGAGAAAACTCTGCGAGATTATTATCTAACTCATCTAATTTTAAATCAAGCTCTTGAACCCTACTCTCACCAAAAACTTTTAAACCATAATTTATAAGCGTCGCTATATCATGACTTGCGACACCTTTTGATATCGGTAAAATCGACACAGTATCATTATTAATACCTAAAGAGATTAACTCATTTGCAACATCATCAACCGCTCTATTATAATTATCAATTACAGCTTGCTCTCTACTCTTCATATCATCCTTACTCATTAACACAACCTTTTTTCATCACGACTGTTAAGTGTCTGCCTGTAATACCATTATCTCGTCTATATGAGAAAAACTTGTCATCATCTTTATATGTGCAACCAGTTAAAAACTCATAATCATCTATATTATTAAGTTTGAGAACATTTTTTATCAACCTTCTTAAATCTAATTTACAACGACCATTTTCATCCCTATCTAACGCCTGCTCTACACCATAATCTTTATTTAGCTGAGAGATCATATCCTCGCCAACTTCATAAAATTCTTGCGATATACCAACACCTATAAAAGCAGTTTTTGGATAATCACCGATCTCTTCAAAAAGCTTAATAGATCTCTCTATCGTTCCAGAATTTAATCCACGCCAACCAAGATGAATAACCGATACCGCTTTCTCACCTATAAATATTAATGGATAACAATCAGCTGTGAAAATGCCTAATGCGATATTGTCATCTGTTGTGAATAAGCCATCACCATCTATCTGATTAATTGTGTCTATGTTTTTTGAATTTACAATATGCACTGTATTGCTATGAACTTGATTTAATGTGACAAGATTTGTGATGTTGTGAGTGTCTTTTATTAGTTGAAAGTTTTGCTCAATAACTGCTAAATCATCACCAGAGTTTAATCCCATGTTTAATGAGCTGAAAGCACCTGTAGAATTTCCACCAACTCGTGTTGTTATAAATATTAAATGATTGTTGATTGTTTTGTTAAAATATAGAAAAGATTTAGAATTGCTCATTTAGAATTACTCATATAGATAAATTAAACTCATATATAAATTAAGATCGTAAATAAATTAGAACTGATATATACAGTTCTTAAATTTCTCTGAAAAAGCTCTCTCAGTAATTTCTAGTATAGACTCGCCAGAAATATTTATATCGCTAAGCCCTATTGGAGCATAGATTGCACCACCATATACTTTATATGTATCTTCAGAAACTCTGTTTAATCCGATTATACGAATATTTATTTTCATAGTTAATGTATGGTAGCTATGTTTTCTAAATTCATTGCCGACAAATAACATACCATCGTATGGAAAAGTTTCATCGGTAAATCCAGACATTCCTCGCATCTTCTCGTAATCTGACTTAGCAAGAAGCACATTCATTTCACATGAACCTACACGAATAATCCCCTCTGAAAATGAAGGAACCTCACTTGCAGATGACGAAATACTCATGGCGATAAAAAATGTTATAGAGTATAATATTCTTTTAAACAAAAAAGTTCGAGACCTCAATATAGTATTATAAATGGACAAAATGCATTTAACTTCTATTATACTACTAATTTACTCTAATACAAGTTATATTTTTGTAAAAAATATCTATTGATTATTTTGCTTTATATGTATACTATTAATATAACTATGAAGATGATAATTAAACTTTTTACATGCTCGTTCTTGGTGATGATTTTATACTCTAACGTATACGCCTACGAGGATGAACTATACTACCCTTTTTATGATAAAAATAGTACACGTCCTGGTGTGTTTTGGATGATGTTTGACCTAGCGTCTTTTATTCCAATTAATACTAAGGCAGATGTACTGCCTCAATTACCTGCAATCGCACCTGGGATTATTATAGGGTTTACTATAATTGACTTTTTCGGCTTTGAAGGACAATTCTCGTTTCAAACATATAAAGGTGTTGGATCGCTTTTTGCAGATACGGGAGAAACTCCTAAACAACCAGGAAGCGAATCATTAACGAAATTAGATATCGGTGGGTATCTTATGGTTCAACCATCATTTTCTATATCAAACAAAATAAAATTTATTCCATACCTTGGTATGGGTGCATTATATTATCAAGCTAAATACTCATACCTTAGAGAGATACCTGAATTTATATTTAACACAAGTGATAGCGGTGTAGCATTCTCTGTTAAAACTGGTGTAAGATTTAAATTCATTAATATACTTCTCGGAGCTGGTATACAGTACAACTTAACAACTAATGGTGGTGGATACGATTTCTCTAGTTTAAGCTACGCTCTTACTCTAGGATTTATGATCTAAAACTTCTTCAATCTTTTCATTATAAATTTAATTGATTTATATTTAATCATCTAATAAAATGACCAACGAATAACTGTATCAAATTATATTAACCAATTTTAATATGTTCGCAACGTGACAACTCAAACTTAGTCAACTTATAACTGTATTAAATTATATTCAATCAATTTTAATATATTCGCAACGTGACAACTCAAACTTAGTCAACTAATAACTGCATTAATTTATATTCAATTAATTTTAATATGTTCGCAACTTGCCAACCCATAACTTAGTCAACTAATAACTGCATTAATATATATTCAATCAATTTAATATGTTCGCAACTTGACAACCCATAACTTAATCAACTAATATAAAAAAATAGAGGACAAACATTTCTGTCATATCCTCTATTATTAATTTTTATACTTAAAGCAGTTACTGCCAATATTTATGCTTCATACAATTTTATAATCTCTATTTAAATGAGTACTCAAATTTCATATGGTTTGTGTCCTTAGAATTTAGAACTCCAACAACATCTTCAATAAATACGATCTCTTCATTTGTAGGGATCATAAATATTTTAATAGTAGACTCTTTAGTAGATAGATCTGTTTCGCCATGTTTAGAAAATATACCTATGTTTTTTGCTTGATCTATAATAACTCCATATCTTTCTAAGCCTGATACCGATAACTCTCTAATTAATCCAGAGTTCTCGCCAACGCCTGCTGTAAAAATAATCGCATCAACTCTACCAAGAACCGCCATATACATGCCGATATATTTTTTCAATCTATAGCACTCCATTTCTAATGCTAATTTACATGACTTATCTGTTTCAAGATTATTTTCAATATCTCTACGATCAGAATATTTTCCTGTTATCGCTAAAAGTCCACTCTCTTTATTAAGTATAGAATCAACTTCATCTGGTGAAAGTTTTAATCTGTTCGCAATAAATAATGGGATAGCTGGATCAAGATCACCTGAACGTGTACCCATAATCGCACCCTCAAGTGGTGTCATACCCATTGACGTATCAACTGATAATCCATTCTCAATAGCTGTTACTGATACTCCATTTCCGATATGTAAAATTATTAAATTACAATCTTTAGCCTCTTTGCCTAAAAGTTTCGCAGCCCTTTTAGATATATATAAATGGCTCGTACCATGAAAACCGTATCGTCTAACTTTCTCATCCTCATACCAAGATGATGGAACTGCATAACGGAAAGCTTTTTCTGGAATAGATTGAT
>CAMRCY010000044.1 GCA_947041165.1 uncultured Deferribacteraceae bacterium
TGTAAGTGTGCAAATACAATATCCACTTAACAACTTAAACAACTTAGCAATATGACATAACAACTAACTTATTGTAAGCATACAGCGATTATATCCATCTAACTACTTCCATAGCTCTATTATATAATAACTAACTTGTTGTAAGTGTGCAAATACAATATCCACTTAACAACTTAAACAACTTAGCAATATGATGAGTAATTGTTATTTTATAAAATATTTAAAATTTATATAGTGTATAAATCAACATGCATCATCGTATCTATTATCTCTAAAAGATTATGATTAAACAGAATTTAGTTGATTTAATAGAATTAAAGTAGATTTTATAAATTTAAGCTACATTTTAAAACTCACACAGAACCTACAAAACATATATTATTCTATAGACTTAGCTTGATTTTAAAATATAAGTTGATTTTATAGATATAAACTATCGATACATGCTCAATATAAAACAGATTACTTAATAGCGCTTAATTTTAACGGCATGAGTATAATTATACCCATGCCGTTTAAAATACTATCAGCTACTCTTATTTGCAGTAACTCAACTACTTTAATCTTATCCGTACTTACGTCAAAGCATAATATCTGAAAACGAGTTTCAGTAATTTTATTGATATAATCAATAAAAGATTTGACAACAAAAGTCGTCTATTTAACTAAACGACTTATGAATAAAAAGTAACAGTAATTAACAATCAACAGATTCTTTGAACTGTTTTGCAGCTAAAAATTTAGGTGCTTTCTTCGCTGAAATTAATACACTTTCCCCAGTCTTAGGATTTCTACCAGTTCTTTCTTTGCTTTCTTTTACAGTAAATGTGCCAAAACCTACAATTGCTATTCTCTCACCTTTTTTAAGGTTAGTTACGATTGCCTCTTCAAAAGCTGCTAATGCGCGCTCTGCTTCAACTTTCTTTAATCCGCTCTTCTCTGCAATCTCTTCAATTAACTCTTTTTTATTCACAGCATACTCCTCCATTTTTACAACTGAATCCTAAAACAGCTGCTATATAAATTTATAAATTTTTATATATATTACTTTTAAAAACTACTTCTATTTTTAGTTTGAGATAATAAGCTCTGCTATTTGAATAGCGTTTGTTGCAGCCCCTTTTCTCAATTGATCACCTGTTACAAAAAACGTAATTCCGTTTTCGTAAGCAAGATCTTCCCTTACTCTGCCAACGTAACATAAATCTTGTCCAGCAGCATCAAGAGGCATAGGATATACTTTTTTATCTAGTTCGTCAAGAACCATAACGCCTTTCGCTGAACCAAATAACTCTAACGCTTTTGCAAGTCCGATCTTTTTCTCTGTTATAACTGTTACAGACTCAGAATGTGCAGACAGGACAGGAACTCTTACACACGTTGCAGAAACTTTTATATCCGAGTGCAAGATTTTACGTGTTTCGTGATACATCTTCATCTCTTCTTTTGTATATCCATTACCCGCTGGTGAATCAATTTGCGGTATAATATTAAATAGTATCTGATGAGGAAATACAGATTTTTCAATCGATGTGCCATTAGCCCATGCTTTTGTTTGATCTATCAACTCTTGCATGCCTGACGCACCTGCACCAGATGTTGATTGATAAGATGATACTATAACTTTTTCTATTTGACTATAATTATTTAAAACTTTTAGAGGTACAACCATAATAATCGTTGTACAATTTGGATTTGCGATAATACCTTTATGCTTAAAAGCATCTTCTGGATTAACCTCTGGAACAACAAGAGGAACATCATTATCCATGCGAAAAGCAGAAGAATTATCTATCACTAACGCTCCAGCAGCAACTGCCTTATGAGCGTATGCTAACGATGTTTCTCCGCCTGCTGAAAAGAATGCTATATCAATTCCGTTAAAAGAATTGTCGTTCAACTCTTCAACTGTATATTCTTTAGAATTAAACATCAACTTTCTGCCAGCACTTCTTGATGATGCTAACATACGCATATCTGCTACAGGAAATTTCCTTTCCTCAAGAAGACGTAAAAAAGTATCTCCAACTGCACCAGTTGCGCCGACGATGGCAATGCTATAAGATGATTTTAATTTAAAATTTTCCACTTCTCTCTCTCTCTATCTTAAAGAATATCGAATTGATTACAGTAATCTTCTGTAACATCAAGATATTCAATTTTAAATTATTTGTCAATAATATTAAAATAAAAACTTTAAAAACATTGATTTTCTCATATCTTGCAATCCATTGTTTTTCGGTTGACTAAATGTAATATAAAGAACAAACAACTTGTAAAACAATTATCTTTCACTCTATATCTAAATTCAATTATCTAGATATAACTGTTGTGTTACGACTATTTATATGACTGTTGTATTTAACTACCTATATGATAGATTTAACTTGTTTTGATACCGCTTCTATACTATATATACTCTGTAAAGTGTAGCAAGTTCTATAGATTGATGCTAACTATATTTATAATATAGTCTACTATAAATAGAATAAAATTAACTAAGAAATTAATTAATTTTAACATAAATAAATAATATTAAGCGATCTGTTTTATAGATAAAACATCTTGATAGATGTAAAAAAAATTAATAAAAAGGACTCTGTGCAACACTGTGTGAAATTGTAAAAGATAATAGTTTGTTGTTAGAGATTGTAATATTATGAACACAGATAATACTCATAACAGCCTATATATTATCTATAAAAACATGAAGCTATATATTATGGACTACTCTAATTTATCAGAAGTTGAAAACGATTAAAACGATTTAAAGATTACAATTAAAAGAGAGATAGTATACAATCACTTTTGGGTTATTAGCTCAGTGGATAGAGCACTAGCCTCCGAAGCTAGTGGTCGCAGGTTCAACTCCTGCATAGCCCATTTTTTTTCAAAACAAAACTCTATGTGTTTATTAAACATTTCAAAAAAATTATAAAACAAACTGAACAAAATATACACATCCCTATCTTTACTAAATAGCTTAAAGCGATGATTAAGTAAGCTGAACATAAAGAGTATTAAAATATGAGTGATTTCGGTATTTAAAAATATTTTATTAATTTTGAATAAAGTGTTTTTACTAGATAACGATTTAACTTGTTTTTATTATTTTGCAATGTTTGCTCTTTAACTATAGCTTATGCAATTTAATTTAAATGGAGTTTTTATATGTTTAAAAAAGTTTTCTTATCTCTTTGTGCGTCATTACTAATTTATGGTTGTAGCGATGTTGATCCAACTACTCCTCCAATTGCTCCCCCAATTGCTCCTCCAACTGGAGATGCTGGAACTATCAATGTGATAGCAACAAATAATGCAACTGGTGCTAGAGAATATCTTCCGACTGTAAGACCTAATGTTACTGATTTATCTACACCTGAAAGTATCGTTGTGCGTGGTACTGATATTTATATATCAAACAGAGGTGGTGCTATTAATAGTCAAACAGCTGAAGGATTTATAAGTAAATATGACGGAACAAATACCGTTAAATTGACTGTTACTCCTGCACTTGATGATCCTAAAGGATTTGCATTTATGAAAGGTGATTTTGTGTTTGTATCTAATCACCCAAATGTTACTCTTATGAAAATCAAAGCTGATGGTACTTATGAAGTAGTATCTTCATTACCAGTTGCAGGTGGAGCTGGATTTTTAAATGATGTTGTAGCTCTTAACGATACGACTGCACTTGTATCTGATACTGGTAAAGGTATGATCCATAAAGTTACTATTAAAACTGATGGTACTGGATTTGATATCGTAGCGTTAACTAATCTTGATGCAAAAGCTATAAACGGTGTAAACGGACTTGCATATAATGCAACAACTAAACTATTATATTTAGTAACATCAACGTTTGGTGGAACTGCTACTCAAGGCGATCTATATAGTGTTCAACTTGATGATAGCTTATTGATAGCTGCTGACACTCCTTTAACTAAATTAAATACTGGTGGAGTTATAGGTGCTAGTGGACTTGATGGATTAGTATTCATTGATGACAACAAGAAATTAGTTATCTCTGATTGGGGTGTTGATGGTGCAAAAAATGCTGCAAAAATATTTATATTTGATATAGCAACAAAAACGATACTTACGACTATTGAGGGCGGTATAACTGCTGCTGCTGATATCACAGTTGATGGCAACACTCTATATATCCCTGAGTTTAACGATAGCAAAATGCTTACAATTGATATAAGTACAGTTAAGTAGTTTTAGAAGTAGAGTAATTATTTCATAAAATTGTAATGAACCGATATTGATACTATTTGTCTAAATAAAAGTAACCTAACAGTGCTATTATTTAGACAGTAGTATTTTCTTATGATAATTTTAAAGATTATAATGATCATATATTGTATAACTTTCAAGATTATATCGTGAGTTATTATTGGTTAGTAAAGCAGATTTTGTGATTTGTTTTTTAAAAAATAATTTGACATTAAATATTATATATGTCATTCAAATATAAGTATATATTTCTTGTAGTACTTAATCAGTTTAAATCAATGGAGGATTTTGTATGTTTAGTAAAGTAGTGGTATCTCTTTGTGCGTCAGTTATGTTGTTTGGTTGTCCGAAAAACAAATCGGATGTGGTTGAAGTTGTTGATGTTGCAGTTGAGAGTGAAAGTGGGATCAATAGCGAAGAGATAAATGTTGTTGCAACAAACAGCAAAGGTGCTGAAACGCCATTAAAGGCAGTTAGATATAATTTTGAAAACTTATCAACTCCTGAAAGTATTGTTGTGTACGGTGGAGATATCTATGTATCAAATATAGGTGGAAACCCTGGACATTCTCCAGACATGGGATTTATAACAAAATTTAATGGGAAAGAAAATTTAAAATTATGTGATGGAGCAATCTCTTTAAACGATCCTAAAGGATTTGCATTTATGGGTGATAAATATCTATTAATTTCTAACCACCCTGAAATTACGTTTGTGAACCTTGTAACTGATGACAAATGTGCGATTGTACAATCATCACCTATTGAAGCAGGTGCTGGATTTTTAAATGATGTTATACGTCTTGATAGTAGAACTGCACTTGTAACTGATACTGGTAAAGGCGTAGTCTTTAAAGTTACTATCAATGAAAACTTTGATGGGTTCAAGATGGAAACATTAAAAGGTATTAATCATAATGGTATAAATGGAGTTGCATTCGATCCTAATAGTAGCACTCTATATTTTGTAACATCAACTTTTAGTGGCGATGCTACTCTTGGTGATCTATATAGCGTTAAGCTTGATGATAATTTCAATCTATCTGGCAACGTAACTAAATGGAATAACAAGCAGATAGGTGCTGGTGGACTTGATGGGGTTGTGCTTAGTAAAAATAATAAACTAATCGTCTCTGATTGGGGAAAAGATGGTGCTGATAATGCGGCTCAGTTATTTGTTTACGATATACCAACGAAAACATTAACATCAACAATCAGTGGAGAGATCACTGCAACTGCAGATATAACAGTTGAAGATGATGTCCTTTATTTACCTGAATTTAGCCAAAACAGAATTAGTTCAATTGATATAAGTCAACTTAAATAAGTTGTAATTTATAACAAAACAATTAACGATAATCATTATACTTCTCTAGATAAAAGATTAGAAAATAATTTTATATAGGGAAGTATATTTTTTTTAAAATCTAATTTAGATATGATATTATTTTATCTATATTTTAGAGGTAAACTTTATATGTATCAAATAAATGATAGAGTTATTTTAGAAACTTTTTTAGGCGACGTAAAACAGAGCGATATAGATATAGATAGTGATAAGGAAAACTACTCTCTACTAATAGGTAGGTGTGGAGTAATACTTGATATAAATGAAAAAGATAAACAAGTATTAATTCTATTTGATGAAAGCTTAGATGATCTTGGTTTAATTAATCATAATGATATAAAAAACAGTTTATGGATTTATAAATCTGATATCAAGAAACTTGTGTAACGAGAATTGAAATCAAACATATCTTCTAAGATCTAACCGTTTAGCTACTGCTTTTTTATTATCAATTTTTCTAAACGAATTTTAAAAGATACTCAACTTCTTTTAATTTATTTATTAAGGTACACGTGGTAAAATAAATTTATTAAAAACAGAGTTTACAGTATTAAAATGGAGTCCCCTATGATAAAAACGGATATAGAGAATATTAAAAAGTTTTTTAACAGTAACACTACTAAAAGTTACAGTTATAGAGTTGCGATGCTAGATAAACTCTCTAGCGTTGTGAAACAGTATGAGAGTGAGATTATTGACGCTTTAAGCGATGATCTTGGTAAATCCGAAACTGAAGCATATATTACTGAAATAGCTGCAATTAAAAGTGAAATAAAATATTATAAAAACAATCTCAAAAAGTTTATGAAACCTGAGAGCGTTTCAACAAATAAGACAATTTTTCCTGCTAAATCATATATAATAAGAGAACCTAAAGGTGTTGTTCTAATTATATCTCCATGGAATTATCCGTTCTTTCTATCGCTCTCCCCTCTTGTGCTTGCAATTGCTACTGGAAACTGTGCGGTTATTAAACCATCTGAAATAACTGAAAAATCAACATTATTAATCGAAAAAATGATAAATGAGTCTTTTGATAACAACTATATTAAAGTGATTAGTGGTGGAATTGAAGCTACAAATGAACTATTAGAAAACAGGTTTGATCATATCTTCTTTACAGGTAGCACAACTGTTGGTAGAATTATAATGCAGAAGGCTGCAAACCATTTAACTCCTGTAACATTAGAGCTAGGTGGTAAGTCTCCAGTTATAGTCGATCACACAGCAGATATTAAACTTGCTGCTAAAAGAATTATATGGGGAAAACTTTTAAACGCAGGACAAACATGTATTGCTCCTGATTATGTTTATGCACATATGTCTATTAAAGACGAACTAATAAAGGCGATGATATCAACTATCCACACCTTTTATTCAGAAAATCCGATAGAGCATATTGACTATCAAAGAGTTATAAATGAGAGACACTTTAACCGTATTATATCATTAATAAAAAAAGAAAATGTTGTATATGGTGGAAACTATGATATAAATACACTTAAAATAGAACCGACAATAATTGACAATGTGACATTAGATGATAAAGTAATGCAAGATGAAATATTTGCTCCTATACTGCCGATATTACCATATAACGATTTAACAGAAGTTATCAGTAATATAAAAAACGGTGAAAAACCTTTATCGCTTTATATATTTACAGATGATGAAACAACTAAAAAACGCATCACTCAAGAGATATCTTTTGGTGGTGGCACTATAAACGATACTTTACAACATCTTTTAAATGATAACCTACCTTTTGGTGGGGTTGGAAACTCTGGAACTGGAAAATATCATGGTAGATTTGGATTTGATGAATTATCTAATCTAAAGTCTATAGTTGATAAAAGTAAAAAACTTGATATATTCTTAAGGTACCCTCCATATAAGGGAAAACTGAAACTATTGAAACTATTTTTAAAATAATAATTAACAGTATATATTACATATATATAAAGTAGATGGGGATTTAGATGACTTTTGATGAGATAATGTCTTTGGTGCAGAACGAAATGAAATTGGTGGAGGATGCTCTTTATAGCAATATTGATACAAATGTAAAAGTTTTAGATGAAGTTATAAGATATCTTGTATCTAGTGGTGGAAAAAGAATTCGTCCATTACTAACTGTCTTATCTGCAAAAGCAGTATCATCTGAATCTACAAAATATATCGAACTTGCATCAATTATAGAGTACCTACATAACGCAACTTTACTGCATGATGATATTATCGACGGTGCTACATATAGAAGAAACATCCCCTCTGCTAACAATAAATACGGTAACGATATCGCTGTGTTGACTGGCGATTATCTCTATTCAAGAAGTTACATTCTATTAACTGATATTGAAGATATAAAAATACAGAAAATCTTATCTAAAGTTGCTCTCACTATGAGTGAGGGAGAAGTTATTCAACTTATTTCAACGGCAAAACTTGATACGACATTAGATGATTATTTGAAAATTATTAGATCAAAAACAGCTGTACTTTTCTCTGCTGCTTGCGAAGTTGGTGCAATAATCGGAAATGTTAAAGAGAAAGAAGCTAAATGTTTTGCAGATTTTGGTGAAAAACTAGGGATTGCTTTTCAGATGAGCGATGATCTGTTAGATTATATCGGTGATGAAACTGAAACAGGAAAAAATAGAGGAACTGATCTTAAAGAAGGCAAAATAACAATCCCTATCCTACTTCTGCTTGAACTTGTTGAAAGTGACGTAAAAGAAAAAATTGGTAAAATAATTCTAAGTGAAAATATCGCAATTGAAGATTTTGATTATATTAGAGATCTGATTGCAGAACATAGTATAGATAAAATGGTTTCACAAATGGTTCTTGATAATATGAATGAAGCGATAAACGCACTATCAACGATTAAAGATACAGATTATAAAAAAGCATTAATAGCTTTAGCTAATCTTTTGATTAATAGAAAAAACTAGTAGCGAGAAGATTATTATTATAAACTTTATAAAAGCAACTCCATTATATTTTATATTAATCTTTATACCTCTCATAATCTCTTGTAGTCAGAATAAATTTACGACCACAAACAGTTTCACAATGGGAACTTTTATATCAATTAGCCATAAGAAAAATGAAAGCAAAATTGCGAATAACGCACTTAATCAACTAACTTTATGGATATCAAATTTAGAAACCGATATAGATAAAATCAACTCAGCACCAATTAATACAACAATCGACAATCTAACAGATGATACAAAAACATTACTCAATTTAGCAGATAAATATCATAAAATTTCTGATGGTGAATATGATATTACCGTTAACACATTGACATCTCTATACGGATTTAATAGTGATAAATATAAAACTCCAACAGCTGTTGCTATTGCAAATGCAAAGAAAGAGATCGGATTTTACAACCTTGAAATTGATAATAATACTGTTATTAAAAAGACTAATTTAAAGATAGATCTGTCAGCTACTGGCAAAGGGTATCTTGTTGATAAATTAGCTGATTACCTGCTTTTGAACGGTGTAGACAACTTTATTATCAATATCGGTGGCGATATGTATGTTAAGGGAGATAAGGGTAAAAGATTATTTAATATAGCAATTCAGTCCCCTACCCTTGATGAAGAGTTCGCAACAACATTAACACTTAAAAATAAAGCCGTTGCAACAAGTGGTAACTATGAAAGAAATATTATAGATATTAATGGCAACCAGATAAATCATATTTTTTCTGGAATAAGTTTAGAGAGTGTGAATAAATATAAATCTGTATCTGTTATAGCAGACTCAGTTGAAGAAGCTGATTCATTTGCAACAGTATTTTATCTGCTTGATCTTAAAAAGATAGAAAAACTGTGTGCTGAATATAATGTTGCTGTTATGATTATTGATGATAAATCTATTGTGAAAAAATTCTGTAACTTTGAACAGTATGAAAATCGAGTTAATAAAAAAGTTGCTAAGTAGAGCTATATTAATATTACATTGGATTGACGTTAAGTTATTCCACATTATCGATTCGCTCCGCTCGGTGCATTAGCTCGTTAAGCGTTGTTTGTTCCGCTAGGTGAATTAGCTTCATTCAGTACAGTTTGCTCGTTCAGTGAGTTGGTCGTTCGCATTCAGTACAGTTTGTTCCGCTCGTGAATTAGCTTCATTCAGTATAGTTTGCTCGTTCGGTGAGTTGGTCGTTCGTATTCAGTACAGTTTGCTCGCTCAGTATAGTTTAAATAAAATTCAATATAAATTTAACACTATAAAAACAAAATACTTATTCTCAACATTATGAAAATTACATAAGGAAAGTTATACGTTATGTCCGACAAAAAATACAAAATTATTCTAGCATCATCATCTCCAA
The DNA here is from genome assembly GCA_947041165.1 of uncultured Deferribacteraceae bacterium. Taxonomy (GTDB): domain Bacteria; phylum Chrysiogenota; class Deferribacteres; order Deferribacterales; family Mucispirillaceae; genus CAMQYB01. The sequence continues at coordinate 9,942 of CAMRCY010000044.1, forward strand.
GAAGAGAAGATCTGCTTAACAAATATATAGACAATTTTGATATTATCGTTCCAAATATAGAAGAAGATATCTTGCCTCATGAAACCCCTATAACATATGTGAAACGATTATCAAAAGGGAAAGCTTTAGAAGTTAGAAAAAAAGTACAACTAGATGATTTTGTAATAATCGCAGCCGACACAATCGTCGAACTTGATAACGTGATCTACAATAAACCTAAAAATATTGACGATGCAAAAAGAATGATCACAAATTTAATGGGTAGAAAACATACCGTTATCACAAGCGTATATATTATAATTGATGGTGTGAAAACAGATTTCAAATTAATAGATAAAACATTTGTAACATTCATTGATTACGATGAAACTCTACTTAACTACTACCTATCAACCAACGAGTATGCAGATAAAGCTGGCAGTTATGCTATTCAAGGTAGAGGTCATATATTTATCAAAAATATAAGTGGCGATTATGAAAATATCGTTGGGCTTCCTATTGCAAAAATTTTACGAAAACTTAAAAGTAACGGAATTAATATTATATGAGTGAAATAATCCGTTTCTATAACGTTCTACTCCCTGTTGTGAACTCTGGTATTTTCACCTACTCTTCAACGCTTGATCTAGCTATAGGTTTAAGAGTTGCTGTCAATTTCAACAATAGAAAAATGACTGGGATAGTTTTAGAAGAGATCGAAAAGCCAACATATAAATGTAAAGAAATTGAAAAAGCCGTAGATAATGAACCGTTATTTTCTAAAAAATATTTAGAATTTATTCTCAAAATGGCAGAGTATTATCACTCAACCGCAGGGCTTACTTTATACGGTGTTCTATCTGAAAAACTTCTATCATTAGATGATGCTGAACCTGTTGCTGTTGAAAAAACAGATGTCATTGATATAACCTATACCGATGAACAGATGAATGCTATCAACTCCATAGAGCTTGATAAGTTTAGTATCACTTTACTACATGGGATCACTGGATCTGGTAAAACAGAAGTATATTTATCTATCGCTAAAAAAGTTTTAGCACAAGGCAAAAAGGTTTTATATATCGTTCCTGAAATTTCTCTAACACCTCAACTGATTGAGCTTGTGTCAAAAAGATTAGGCTACACACCTGCATCATTTCACTCTAAAGTGCAAGGCAAAAAACGTGCATCAACGTTCATGTCATTTGCAAGAGGCGATGTGCAGTTTGTAATCGGTGCTAGGAGTGCATTATTTATTCCTACAAAAGATCTAGGTTTAATTATTATTGATGAAGAACATGAGATCTCATATAAACAAGATAAAACACCAACATATCACCTTAGAGATATGGCTGTGCTATACTCATCTATATTAAATATTCCAACCGTTTTAGGATCAGCAACGCCATCAATGGAAACAATCAACAACGTTAATAAAGGTAAATATAATATAGCTGAACTTAAAAATCGTCCTAACAATGCACTCTTGCCACAGATACATATTGTGGATCTTAAACGATGTGAAATGATCGCAGGCGTTATCGCTGAACCTATTTTCGATAAGCTTTCTGAGACTGTTGAAAAAGGCGAACAAGCTATATTATTTTTAAATCGTAAAGGATACTCAACCTCGCTATATTGCAAAGCTTGTGGTGAGGTTTTACAATGTGATAACTGCTCTGTATCGCTTGTTTACTATAAATCTAAAGGCGTGTGTAACTGTAAATATTGTAATACTGATTATAGAAAAACAGTTTGTAAAACCTGTAATTCAGAAGAGTTTAATGAGCATGGTATAGGTACTGAAAAAGTTGAAGAAATTCTTGAAGAGCTTTTTCCTAATAAAGTTTTAAGAATGGATTTAGATAATATCAAAACACTTAAAGCATTGAAAAGCAGTTTGAAAAAGTTTGAAAGTAAAGAGGCTCAGATCTTAATTGGTACACAGTTAATATCTAAAGGGTTACACTTTCCTGACGTTACTTTTGTAGCTATTTTAGGGATAGATAATATTATGTCGATGCCAGATTTTAGATCAAACGAGAGAGCGTTTCAACAGATAGTTCAAGTTGCAGGCAGAGCTGGTAGAGAGAGTTTAAGTGGGAATGTATATATTCAAACAGTTGACCCTAACGCCATCATTTTTAAATATATTTTAGATAACGATAACGGTTATTACGATTATGAACTAGAGAGAAGACAATCAGTTGGCTACCCTCCTTTTGCAAAATTAATCAGACTATCTTTCACTCATACTAATCCTGAAAAGGTTAGAGATGTTGCAAACTTAGTCGCATCAACACTCAAAGCTAGATGTAAAGGTATCTCTACACTAGGTCCTGTTGAAGATGCTATTTTTATGATTAAAAAGAAATATTGCTTAACAATATTGTTGAAAAGTCCTAACTCTATTAACCTTAAAAATGCTATCAAAATCGCTTCAGAAATATTTGATAAAAATAAAACTGGTGCAATGATTATGAAGGTAGATAAAGACCCTTACAAATTTTAATCAATTTCATATTGTGTTAATATTTTTCATACCAGATTGATATCAAGATTTTATGTGATGATATTTTTTTATGCGTTTTACTCTATTTTCACAACTTATAAACAAAATAAATAGTTCTTAATTACTAACAGTTTAGACGCAAGTTCTTAAAGAATGTTTTCATCATTTCACTAATTTCTTCACTCATTATTGATGATAGCCATTCAACTCTATGATTAGTTTTTTGTATATCAAAAATATTTGCAATTGAAACAACTCCACCAAATTTAGGCTCTAACACTCCGAAAAAAACTTTATCAATTCTAGCGTGTAAAATAGCTCCTGCACACATTATACAAGGCTCAGCTGTTACGTACAGTGAGCAACCATTAAGTCTTGATTCTGATAAATTTATCATCGCTAAATCTATCGCTTCAATCTCTGCATGTGCAAGTGGATTGCCTCTCTCTAAGCTTCTGTTATGCCCTCTTGAAACGATCACATCATCTTTAACAATAACAGCTCCGATCGGCACATCGTTATTACGGTAAGCTATCATCGCTTGATCTATCGCTTCTTTCATAAATTTTTCATGGTTAGTTTCTAGCAATTTTCATCTCTCTTTTTATCATAATTTTATTTTTTTATAATTATCGTGATCGCTCATTTTATCGTAGTTAGAAGCTTGTTGATGATGATTAGTTTGTGATTAATTACTATCAATTTTTAATTATCATAAGGGTGATTAGTTTATGATTAATTACTATCATTTTTTTAATTATCATAAAGTTGTATTAAAAGATTTGATGCAAACACAACAGCTGCTGTTTCTGCTTTTAATATTTTTTTAATTGGATTGTATGCAACAAAACCTTTCGCTGTTAAAACGTCAACTTCGCTATCAGCAAATCCACCTTCAGGACCTATTATAATTGATATATTTCTGCAACTAAGTACAGGCATATTTTTTATCCCTACCCTTTCATGAAACAAAAAATTATCCGTTGTATCTAGCTCTATTTTATCAAGTCGTATAGGTTTACAAATCTCTGGAATAAATTCACCCTCTGATTGTAACACAGCTTGTTTTGCGATAGTTTTATATCGTGCTAAAGTTTTATCTTTCAGTTCGTTTATAGATCTTGATGTGATTACTGGAATAATTTTTGTAACTCCAAGCTCGCTATATTTTTCGACTATGAAATCCATATACTCTCTTTTTGCGATCGCTTGATAAACTTCAAATATATAGCTAGGTTTTATTAACTCTCTAATTGATTTAACTTTTACATCAACTTTATTTTTTGTAATAGTAACAATCTTTGCAGTCGCCATATTCACACTGTTCTGCAAACAAATCTCATCATCAATTTTGAGCCTTAATACAGATGTTATCTTATGTGATATATCTTCATCAAGTGCTATTACTTCACCTGCACTAATAATCGTATCGGTAAAAAATCTATGTAGATCTTTCATTATGCACCCCAACCTCGCAACATTTTTTAATTAGCACAACATCAAATCTATATAAAAAATGCATATCTTTTATTCACACTTATTATCTTACAACCTTATCTTACAATCTTTTTCAAACGTATAGCGAACCATTCCTTCATCACCATTTTTTCATCAATCATATAGTTGCCACTTTCTAAAACCTTCTTTACAAACTCTTCAGACTCGCTTTTAAGTATCCCAGAATAAACTATATATTCTGTCGCAAGCTCTTCAACTCTTTTATACATAGTGTATATGATTGATGAGATAATATTCACAACCACAACATCAAACCTGCATTTTTCTGCAACTGCATCAATCGTTCCGATAAACGGATAGACGTTATTTATATTGTTGTTTACGATATTTTCATGTAAATTTCCTACAACTGTTGGATCGTTATCGAAAGAAATTACTGTTTTTGCACCAGATATTGATAGTGCAATTGATAATATTCCTGATCCTGTTCCAACGTCTAATATGTTCATACAACTAGCAACGGGTGTTGCAAGAGTTGCTGCAAGTTTAGTTGTTGGATGGTTTCCTGTGCCAAAGGCTAGGGACGGATTTATGAGGATCGTTAATCTATCATCATCGAAGGTTTTTTTATCGAAGATAAAGTATATTTTATCAGTCAAATACCCTTCAGTTATATACTCTTTCCACTTCTCAGTCCAGCCAGTATCGGCTTGATCTTTCACATCATATTTGATACCTAAATCGTCTAAAATTTCGTTTAAATCTTCGTATGAATAGATCAGATGAGTTATAGTATCATCGAAATGTTCTTCAAAAACATCAACTCCAAACCCTTCTAAAGCGTTCTTCATTTCACTTGGTAAATTATGTATTCTATATTCGTTCATAAATTAATCTTATACTAGATCTTGAAAAGTTACAATATTTTATGGTAGAGTATTTAAATGAGATTATCAATTATAGTAGCACAGAAATTTAATATTTCTAGAAGGTACGCAAAAGAAGAGATTACGAACGGGTTTATTAAGGTTAACGGACAGTTAGTTGTAAAGGATATTGATCTTGAAATCACTCCAGAGCACGAATTAGTATATCTTAAAGAGGTGGAAATTCCCACGTTTGAGTTTGATATCAACGAATATCTGTTAGAAGAGTTTGATGATGTTAAATTTTTATACAAAAAACCATTCATGCATTCAGATAGGTTAAAACCAACAGATGATATGACTATGTCGGATATAGTTGCAACATTTAAGGGTTACAGATCTTTATCACGACTTGATTACACAGTTGATGGCGTTATAGGTATTGTCAAATCAGATATGGTGGTGCGACGCACAAGGAAAAGCTATATTGCTATTGTTGAAGGCAAATTTGAAAATGAAGTACTACTATCGTATAAAATCGACGCTGAAAATCGTAAAAAAGTTGAAGTTGATATGAGTGATACACGTGGAAATCCAACGATGATAAGATTGTTAGATTATAACGGTGTGTACTCGTTAGTATCAATAGATTTAGAGAAAGCAGCTAGACATCAAGTTAGAGTTTTCTGTTCACTTCTAGGTCATCCGATCTTAGGAGATACACTATATGATGGCAAAGAAAACGATAGAGTTATGTTGCATTGTAACAGTTATACGATAAATGGCGTGAGTTCAACCTCTAAAAAACATGAAGAAGAATTCAAAAGTATATTTCATAACCTTAGGTAGTTAATCGGTATTGCTAAAATCATCAACAATGTATATAATAACCTATTATATAAGGAAGTATTTTAATGATATCAAAAGAACTTGAAGATATACTCGCTTGTCCTAAATGTAAGGGCGATATTAAGATTTTAGAGTGTAGAACTGTTGTTGTATGTGAAACTTGTAAACTGAAGTATAGCGTTGATAACGAGATACCTATCATGTTGATAGATAAAGCTGAAAAGATAATTTAGTTGAGTGGTATAAAATTGTTTATTGTTAATAATTTAGACGAACTTGAAGAAGTTGCAAAAGAAATATCAGTTAATTATATTAAAAAGTTTAACTTTTTAAATGGTGATATTGGTGCTGGCAAAACAACTTTTGTATCTTTTATTGCACCGCTTTTAGGAGCAGTTGATACTGTTATTAGTCCTACGTTTTCTATTATAAATAGATATAGAACTAAAAACAGTAAAGATATCTATCATATTGATCTATACAGACTAGAGTCTTTAGGCGAGTTAGAGATGACTGGATTTTACGATCTAGTAGATAATGATGCATATTTTTTCATAGAGTGGGCAGATAAACTAAACCTATTAGATGAATTTAAATCAGCTTTGCAGATTAATTTCGACGTGAAAAACGGCGTGAGAGAAATTACAGTAATTTAAAGTTTTTACGGTTTGTTGGGCAAGTTTGGGCGAGTTGGGCATGGTTGGGCAAGTTCGCACGGTTGGGCAAGTTTGCACGGTTGAGCAAGTTAGCACGGTTGGGCAGTTCGCACGGTTGGGCAAGTTGGCACGGTTGGACAAGTTCGCACGGTTGGACAAGTTCGCACGGTTGGGCAAGTTCCACGTTTGGCGAGTCAGCTTAATAATTGACTTGCATATATAGTTCGCACTTTGCACAATTCAGGATGCTAACACGTTTTGGGCAGTTAACACGGTTGGACAAGTTCGCACGGTTGGGCAAGTTTGCACGGTTGAGCAAGTTCGCACGGTTGGGCAGTTCGCACGGTTGGGCAGTTCCACGTTTGGCGAGTTAGCTTAATAATTGACTTGCATATATGGTTCGCACTTTGCACAATTAGAGCAGTTTGCACGGTTGGGCAAGTTAGCACGGTTGAGCAAGTTGGCACGGTTGGACAAGTTCCACGTTTGGACAAGTTTGCACGTTTGGGCAAGTTCCACGTTTGGCGAGTTCCACGTTTGGCGAGTTAGCTTAATAATTGACTTGCATATATGGTTCGCACT
>CAMRCY010000045.1 GCA_947041165.1 uncultured Deferribacteraceae bacterium
GTTTAGATTTTATTGTTTAACTTATATAGATTAGTGTTTAGAGCGAATGTTTTATTGGCTTAGATTTTGCTAGTAATATCCTTAATAATTACTTTATATCGATTAAGCATATAAGTATTTTAGGTTTATATAAATATTTACGATTAACTACATTATATTTATTAAGAGTGCAGTAAGTTTTTGTTACTTTTAGAGTTGTAAAATAGAGTGTTTGTAGTTATATTTATGTTTATACTTTGTAATAATTTAAGCTAAGTATAGAGAGGGTAGTCGGTTTGTAATTATAGACTAGGTTGTTTGTATTGCTAAGTTGATTATTATTTTGTAAGATAGATTTTAGGTTTCAGTTTATAATAGATTTTAGGTTTCAGTTTATAATAAATTTAAGATACTCAACTTGTTGTTAAAGTGGGTATTTTTCACAAAAGTTGTAGATTTATTTATAGGTATTAATAAATTATAAAGATTTATTTCTAAACTAAATTGTATAATTTACGATCTATTATATAGTTATATAATAACAGTCGATATTTTGTGTTCAAAAACAGATTAATAACTTGTTAAATACTTTGAATAGGTGTATAGTGTTTTTAAGAGGAGAAGATTATGTCAGATATTAAAAACTTTGATATTTTGTTTCCAAATTCGGGTATGGATCTCACTCAAACTGAGAGTACAACAACTAACTCGAGCACGGCAACAGAAGGAATGAGTTTTTCTGAGATTTTAGAGTCTACATTAACTGACGTTAATGCGCTTCAACACGATTCTCGTGAATCTGTTCAAATGGCATTAAGCGGAGATAGTAGTGTGGATATTGCAGAAACAATGGTGGCGTTGCAGAAAGCTGATGCATCTTTAAAGATGACATTAGAGGTTCGTAACAAATTATTAACTGCATATCAAGAACTTATTAAAACTCAAATTTAGTGTCTCATTATCTTTATTAATCACCTTACTATAGTCTATATATATCTACGTAGTAAAGTCTTTTTAAGCCTTCCCTCTTACTGCAAAAGCGGAGGTACTATCTACAGATGGCATTAAAGGATTTTTCTAATCAGTTTCTAAATCTGTTTGAAAAACTATCACTTCTTCAAAAGGTAGCATTAGGTGCTGCAACTTTGACGGTCATAATATCAACTACAGTACTTGTTCTGTGGGCTAATGCTCCGAGCTATAAAGTATTGTACAATAATATCTCTGATGAAGATTTAGAAGATGTTGTTGAATATTTAACTACAGATGGCATGAAATACAGAATAGTCAAAGGTGGAGATGCAGGTAACGCTGTTGAAGTTCCTTTTGATGCTGTATATGACACAAGGGTTAAATTAGCCGAAATGGGTCTTCCTAAAGAGGATACTATCGGATTTGAACTATTCGATACAGCCAGTTTTGGTATGACAGAACAGCAACAAAATGTTAGTTATCAGCGAGCACTTCAGGGAGAGTTATCTGCAACGATCGCCTCTATGAATGAGATTGCTGAGGCTAAAGTTTTAATAACTGTTCCAAAAGATAGATTATTTGCTGTAGAGGAAGAGGATTCAAAAGCTTCGGTAGTAATTAAGTTTATGCCGAATATAACTTTTACTCAAGCTCAAATTCGTTCAGTTAGTCATCTAGTATCAGCTGCGGTGAAAGGATTGAAACCAGAGAATGTTCAAATAGTTGATACATCTGGTAATCTTTTAAGTGAGTTTTTAACTGAAGCCAATCAACCTTTTTTACTCTCTCAAACACAGCTTGAACAACAACGTAAGGAAGAGAAGATAAAAGAAGGGTCATTGAATGATATATTATCTAGGATAGTTGGTGAAGGTAAATTTGTTGCAAAAGTTAACCTAAATATGGATTTTAATAAACGTGAGATTTTGGAAGAGATTTTTGATCAAAATCCAGTACTTAGATCTCAACAGACGTTAGAGATCACTTCAAAATCTTATGGACAAGGTCCATCAGGTATACCTGGTGTTGAATCGAATTTAGCTGAGCCAGATATTTTAATAGATAATATACTTTCAGAGTATAATAAAAATGAAGAAACTCAGAACTATGAGATCAGCAAGAAAGTTATCCGTGAGGAGAAAACTGGCGGAGAAGTGAAACGTATGACAATTTCGGTTGTCTTAGATCACCAAGAGATAGCAGGAACTGACGGCGTTATTGAACGTAAGCCGAGAGCAGATGATGATATCGTAAAAATTAAAGCAAACATAGCATCTGCTGTGGGGTTTGATCCAGCACGTGGAGATGTGATTGAGGTATCCAATATATCGTTTGACACATCAGACGGAGCAACAAGCGTAGCTAGTAGGTTAGCATCGTTGAGAGAGAAAAATATGCAATTAGTTTTATCAGGAATGAAATATTTAACAGCAGTTGTTATATTAATATTATTTTACTTTTTAGCAATAAGACCGATACTTCGTCGTCTTGATGTTGCAAGAGAGATTGATGATGATCTTTTAGGAGAATCAGCTCTTGATGCACAGTTAGCAGGACTTGATTTAAGTATAGGTGGCGATAGTGCAATGCCTAAATCGTTAGCTGATTTAGAGCGTGAGATAGAGTCGGAGTTAGAGGATTCTGTACCGTTAGATGTTGAAGCGGTTAAGTCAAAAGTTATGCTTAAGAAAATTGAGGAACAGGCGAATGAGGATCCAGAAGTGGTTGCTAACTTATTAAAGGCCTATATAAAGGGGAACTAGGTAAATGGATGACGCTCAATTACTAAAGATGGCAGGGATGGGTTCTGGTGCTAGCGCTTCTAGTAGTCCTAATATGCGTAAAGGTGCTATTCTTATGGTGGCGCTTGGTGAGGAGTTGTCATCTAAAATAATGGTATTTTTAGATGATGCCGATGTATCAGATTTATCAAGAGAAATAGCGATCACAAGAGTAGTTCCTCCAGAGCAGATAGATGAGGTTGTAGAAGAGTTCTACAATATGCTTTTAGCTAAAAAGTTTATCTCTAAAGGTGGGTTAGAGTATGCGAAAGCTATTCTAATTAAATCGTTAGGTCCAGAGCGTGCAAGAAAGATAATCGATAGATTAACTAAATTGTTAGAACAATCAACAGGGTTTGATTTCTTAACAAGGGTTGATCCGAAACAGTTAGCAAAATTTATTATGAGCGAGCACCCTCAAGCGATAGCATTAATATTAGCGCATCTTGATCCATCACATGCTGCAGAGTCGATGGCACAATTACCAGAGGAGCTAAAGGCGGAAGTTACAGTTCGTATAGCTAACCTACAAGATATATCTCCATCAGTTGTCAAAACTTTATCTAAAGTATTAGAAGAGAAATTTGAGGCGTTATCATCATATAACGTTGAAGTTGGTGGTGTTAAATCGGTTGCAGAGATCTTTAACCGTATGGATAGACAGACAAGTAGAGCGACATTAGAGAGATTAGAGAAAAACTCTCCAGAACTTGTTGCACGTATTAGAGATATGATGTTTGTGTTTGATGATATCCGAGTATTGGGTGTTGTTGCGATACAAGAGATTTTAAAAAGAGTGGACAAAAAAGTTCTTACGTTTGCACTTAAAGGTGCAGATGAAGAAACTAAGAAAGCATTCTTTGAAAACATGTCAAAACGTGCGGTTGAAACTATGCAAGAAGAGATGGATTTCATGGGTCCAGTTAGATTGAAAGATGTTGAAAAAGCACAGCACGAAATCGTCGGAATAGTTAGAGAGCTTGATGAAGATGGAGTTATCTCAATCGGTGGTGGAGATGAGGAACAGTTCATATAAATTGTCGGACAGTTAGTCAAGTTGGCAAGTTGGGCAAGTGGGCTTAATCGATCTATTACTAGTTGGGGTAAGTGGGTTTACGTGGCAGAATAGGTTTGTTGAAGTATAGTTTACTTGGGCAAGTTGGCTTAGTTCGTTTGCAAGTGGGTTTAATTAATCTATTACAAGTCTGGCAAGTTGGTTTAATTAATTTATTTACAAGTTCTGCTTGGTTATTTTAGGTATTTAGTTTCTCTTCATAATATATTAATTAGCTAAATTTATTGAGTTGGTTTTATTAATAAATTTAAGTAGTTGGTTAAAAAATAATTTTAATAGATCTTGATGTTTAATTTATAATAATAACAATAGTATTATTTTTGTGTTTATATTGTTTAATAAATTGTAATATTTATCAGATAAAATAGATATTATTTTATAATATAGACGTTGTTTTTGTATTCATACAATCTCTTTTCAAACTTGTAATTCTAAATTATTAAAAATAGGAATGATATGTCAACTAAGATAATAAATGATAGTAATAAAGAATTTAAAACATATAAATTACCTGTTTATTCATCATCAGTTTTAGGTACATCTGAGTATGAATTGCGTTCATTTTCTTTTGATGAGGATGTAGCAGTTCAAGAGAACTTTGATTACGATATAGATAAAGAGCCTGATGCGGTATTTTCTATTGAGGATGAGGTAACAGATGATATGTATCTGCCTCCATCAAGAATTGCAAAAGCAGCAGATGGTCCTGTCGGTGAAAAGCTTGTTTTAGTTGATAGCAGTTCATCAGTCAGTTCTGCAAATAGCGATTCGTTTGTAGAGTCGGAGTTCTTCTCTGATTCAAACGAAGAAGAGCCTGTGTTTCCTAAAAAAGTTGTAACGAGCAGTCAAGGTGATGAGAAATTACCAACTTCAGAGGAAGATAGAGCAAGAATAGAAGAGCTTGAAAAACTTGTTAAAAGCAAAGAAGAAGAAGTTGATAAAGTTAGGTTAGAACTAAATGAAAAGATGGAAAAAGCAGTAGCATCTGCAAAAGATGAAACAAGAACAATAGTTGAAAAAGAAGTTAGTTCTCAGTATGAGGCAAATAAAGAAGATTATTTAGCACAGATAAACACCTTTAACAGCGAGTCATTAGATGAGCTTAAAAGTATCACTGCAAGTGTGAGTTCGGTAGATGATAAGGTTGCGGATATAGTTGTCGGTTTTGTTTCATCTATTATCGGTGCTGAGAGAAAAATTAACGATCAATTTGCAGTCAATTTAATCAAACTTAATTTAAGTCGTTTAGTTAATCTACAAGAGATTTCTTTCTCGGTTAATCCAGATGATTTAGAATCGGTCAAAGAAGCATTTCCTGATTACGTCGTTTCGACAGACACATCAATATCTAAGGGCGCAGTTAAGGTTAATACTAGAGTTGGTGATGTAGATTTAAATACAGATAAAATGATAGAGGATTTAAAAAAACAGATAGATGAAGAATGTATCTCTGATAAAAAAGATTAAGCCTGAATATCCATTTATAATTTCTGGAAAGGTTACTAAAGTTGCGGGATTAGTTGTTGAAGCTGATGGTCCTCTTCTTGGTATCGGATCTAGATGTAAAGTTTTTCGGTTAAGTGGCGAGTTTATTCTTGGTGAAATAATTGGTGTTAGGGATGAGAGAATTATCATTATGCTATATGGTGGTAATGAAGATATCAGCTTAGGCAGTATTGTTATAAGTGATTCATCACGTAATACAGTTTTAGTATCGGACTCAATTTTAGGCAGGGTTCTAAATGGGTTTGGTGATCCGATGGATAATTTAGGTGACGAGCTTGTTGGCATACCTATGCCGATTTATGCTGATTGTCCAGCTGCGTTATCTAGATCTATTATATCAACACCGATCTCAACAGGGATCAAAGCGATAGATGGTTTATTAACGGTGGGCAAAGGTCAACGTATGGGGATTTTTGCAGGATCAGGAGTTGGTAAATCTGTAATATTAGGAATGATTGCACGTAACACAAACGCTGATATTAATGTTATCGCATTAATAGGAGAGCGTGGACGTGAGCTATTAGAATTTATAAAGAATGATCTCGGTGAAGAGGGATTAAAACGATCGGTTTTAGTTGTTGCAACATCAGATGATTCGGCATTAGCAAGAAGAGCAGCACCGTTTGTAGCAACAGCGATCGCTGAATATTTTAGAGATAAAGGGCAAGATGTTTTATTGATGATGGATTCATTAACTCGTCTTGCAATGGCACAGCGTGAGATCGGTTTATCGGTGGGAGAGCCTCCAACGGCTAAAGCGTATCCTCCATCAGTTTATAGTTTGCTACCGAAACTTTTAGAGCGAGCAGGCTCGGTTGAGGGTAAAGGATCTATAACAGGATTGTATGCAGTTTTGGTTGAAGGTGATGATATGAATGATCCGATCGCCGATACAGTTAGATCTATAATAGATGGACACATTGTGCTAGATAGAGCGCTTGCTGCAAAAAATCATTATCCTTCAATAAATGTTTTAGCATCAGCATCAAGGGTTATGCGACAGGTTATAGAAGAGGATCAATTTAGAAGAGTAGGTATGTTAAAAGATCTGCTTGCTACATATAATGATGCAGAGGATATAATTAATATCGGTGCGTATGTTAAAGGATCGAACCCCAAGATAGATCAATCTATAAATAAAATAGCTCAAATAAATTCATTTTTAAAACAGGGAATAACAGAGAAATTTTCATTTGATGATACGAAGAATTTATTAACTTCAATTATCGCATAATTAAGTGGATATATATAATTTATGGTAAAAAGAGCGTTTAGTTTAGAGAAAGTTTTAAGAGTGCGTGAAGTTTTTCTTGATAAAGAGAGGAACCATTTATCACGTCTGCATATGAATATGCGAACCTTAGAGGAGAAGTTATCTTCTATCAATAAACTTATTAATGTTAAAAATGCTGAGATGAATAATTTAGTAAATGACGGGAATTTCGGTATGAACGATATTTATAATAAATATATAAATGTTCTGCACGGCGATGCTAATAATGTGAGTGCAGATATGGACTCGGTTTCTAAACTTATTGATTTGCAACAGTTAAAAATTAATAAAGCGTATCAAGATTTAAAAGTTATGGAAAAACTCAAAGAGAAACATAAGATAGAGTATCAAACGTATATCATGGCGAAAGAAGCAAGCGAAAATGATGAGTTAAATATATTAAGGCAAGGTGTGAGCGATGAAGATAGATTATATTAGTAAATGTTTTTCATATATTTTAACTTTAAATATATTTTTAATTACGATATTTTTTTCAACTAATGCGATGTCACAAATATTCGATACAGATATAAAACCTGAGATAGATTTAAATAAAGTACGAGAAGAATTAAATGTTCGTAAACAAGAACTGGATAAACGTGAAGTAGATTTAAATGAGAGAGAGATGCAGTTGAATTCATTACAATCAACTATAATCGAAAGAGAGAAAAACATCTTAAGCATTCGTGGACAAGTTGATGACAAATTGAAAGAGCTTGAAGGTGTGAAAGATAATCAGACAGGTAGATTGGTTGAACTTTATTCTGCAACAAAACCAAAACAAGCAGCGAACATTCTTATTAACACCGATATAAATACAACAGTTTCTATCTTCAAGCAGATGCAGCCTAAAATTGCTGGTAAAATATTAAATGAGATGGGCAAACTTGATGCTGATTATGCTTCAAGATTAACAGGTTTATTACATCCAAAAACTACCCCAACATTGATAATACAATGAACGTGTTATTTTCACCAACTATCTTAGAAGAGTTTTTAAAGATTAGGTTTGATGATTTTGATTATGCAAAATTAAGAGATTTAGCAGAGAAGCATAAAGTTCCTTCATTAGAGGAGAACGCTTGTGTGGCTGTAAGCAATATAGTTTCAATAAAGAAGCCGAAGCAATCAATTGAGATTGGCTCAGGTATAGGAATGTCTACGTTATCTATCCTAAAAGGGTATGACAAAACGGAGATAGTTTGTATCGATGGCAATTTAGAGAGACATCTAATACATTCAGAGTATTTCAAATCATACACAAATGTATCAACTGTTCAAATGCGAGGCGAAAGTTATTTAGCAGTGGATGAAAAGTTTTATGATTTTGCGTTTATTGATTCTGTGAAACGAGAGTACAGGTCATTATATCATAAAATTAAACCACGACTTAATAGTAATGCGGTGATCGTTTTCGATGATATTTTAGTTTATGGATATATCGCTTGTGAAGAGTCTGAAACACCACATAAATATAAAAACAATCGAGAAGAGATGCTAAATTTTCTAGACGAGCTTAAAGATGATAAAGATATATTATCGATGCAGATAATCCCAGTTAGTGGTGGGTTATTAGTGTTGAGTATGTCATAGAATATAGATATAAATAATTGACGATAGAAATTAATATCGTAGAAATAGATGTTCGATGTAGCTGGCGATACATGGTTGATGCTAGCGTTGATATGGCATGGTGAAATCAGTTCGTGATATCAAGTTGATACTAGACGTTGATGTTGGCATAGCGAAATCAGTTTGCGATATCGGGTTGATACTAGACGTTGATGTTGGCATGGTGAAATCAGTTTGCGATACCTGGTTGATGCTAGACGTTGATGTTGGCATGGTTGAAATCAGTTCGTGATATCAAGTTGATGCTAGACGTTGATGTTGATATTTTAGGGTGTAGTTAAAGCATCAATAAATATCGGCATAGAAAAAGTATATAGAAGTTTAGAGTAAGTAGAAGTAGTTGAGTAGATAAAATAAAATTATAAAAGAATTAGGATATAGAAATGGAACTATTAGCACCTGCGGGTAATTATTATAAGATGTTAGCGGCGATAAAATTTGGAGCAGACGCTGTTTATTTTTCAGGTAAACAGTATGGACTTAGAGCATCGGCTGGCAACTTTTCGATGGATGAAATGGAGCAAGCATTAAAGTATCTCCATAGTGAAGGTAAGAAAGGATATGTTACTGTAAATATTTTCCCAACAACGGAAGAGCTTGAAGGGATAGAAAAATATCTTAAAGACGTGGATAAATTAAGTCCTGATGGATTTATTATATCTGATCCTGGAATATTTCATATAGCTAAAGAGAGCAATTTGAAAACTCCTTTATCGATTAGTACACAAGCTAATACAACTAATGTATCGGCTGTAAATTTTTGGGCTGCACAAGGTGCTGATCGTGTGATTATGGCAAGAGAGATTTTTAAGGAAGATTTAGTTAATATATGTAAGAAAGCTAAATGTGAAGTAGAGGTTTTTGTGCATGGTGCGATATGTATATCTATGTCAGGAAGATGTCTTATCTCTTCATATATGAACGGCAAAGATGCAAATCATGGTGAGTGTACTCAACCTTGCAGATGGAATTATCACCTTGTTGAAGATACAAGAAGAGATCGTTCTTTTGCAATTGAAGAAGATGAAAGAGGCACATATTTATATAACTCTAAAGATTTATCTATGATAGAAAAGATGGGTGAGTTATACGATATGGGTATAGCATCGGCTAAAATTGAAGGCAGAATGAAATCTATGATGTATCTATCAATCGTTACATCAGTTTATAGAGCAGCGATCGATCGTGCAAAAGAGATGGGCTTAGATTATGTTGCAGATGTTCGCTGGATAGAGTTATTGGCATCTATATCTAACAGAGGATATATCACAGGATTCTATGATGGAAAAGCAGATGATGAAGCTATCAATGATACGAACGCACTATTAAATAATTCAGCATCATTTTTAGCTACTGTTGAGAGCTCAACGGACGATGAGATAACGATACTTGCAAGAGCTAAATTTGCAGTTGGTGATAGTATAGATATCTTTTCACCAGGATTAAAAGAGAGTAAGTTGAAGATAGATGCTTTAGTTAATGTTGATGGAAATTCAGAAGATAACACTCGTCCAAATTATAGATACAAAATCAAAACAACCAAGAAAATAGAAGATGGTTCTTTACTGTTAAAGTATAAAGAGCTTGTAAAAGATGAAACTATCTAGTTGTTTGTAGTTTTGGATAGGTATGATTGTTTAGTTATTGGATATATATAAAACTTAAACAGGAAGATAATGGATAAAATTTTAGCAAGATATAATGAGTTAATTGCTTTGATTGAAAAATATAATCAAGAATATTATGTAAATAATATTTCTGCTATATCTGATTACGAGTACGATCAACTATATAAAGAGCTTGTGAAACTTGAGGAAACAACCCCTGAAATAATTATCACAACATCTCCTACGAGGTTTGTTGGAGATGTTGATAATTCTCTTGTTGGATCAGATAAAAAGATTGAACATCAGATACGAATGTACTCACTTGAGAACTCTTATTCACGAGATGATATTATCGAGTTTATTGATAAAGTTAAAAAAGTTGTAAACGCTACAGTTAAAAAAATTGAGTTTGTGATAGAGCCTAAAATTGATGGAGCTGCTGTATCTATTAGATATAAAGGTGGCGTTCTGGTTGAGGCTGCAACGAGAGGCGACGGTGTTATCGGCGAGGATATTTTAGACAATATAAAAAGTCTAGGTGTGCTACCAGTAACGATTGAAGATAAGGGTGAAGTTATAATTAGAGGGGAGGCGTACATGCCTATCTCTACTTTTAATAAACTTAATATTGAGCGTGAAGCAGAGGGTGAAACTTTATTTGCGAACCCTAGAAACGCTGCGGCTGGAAGTTTAAAACTGCTAGATAGTTCGAAAGTCGCATCAAGAGGATTAAAATTATTTCTCTACTCACTTGACTTAGGGCGTAGGTTTGATAATCATTTTGATGATCTAAAATATTTGAAAGATTTAGGATTTCCTGTGAATGAAAATTGTTTTAAATTTAGTGAAACAGATGATATTATGGACGCTATATTTGAGATTGAAAAAATCAGAGATGAGTTAGATGATACGTTAAATAATAAGTTAGATTACGAGCTTGATGGTGCTGTTGTAAAAGTTAATGATTACGCAATAAGAGATGAGTTAGGGCATACATCAAAATATCCTAGATTTGCAATAAGTTATAAATATAAATCAGAATCAGTTAGAACAAAATTGTTATCTGTAACATTTCAAGTTGGCAGAACAGGAGCTATAACTCCAGTTGCAGAACTTGTTTCTGTGCAACTATCAGGATCGGTAATCGCACGAGCAACACTGCATAATAATGATGAGATCAAAAGATTAAATATAAGAATTGGTGATACTGTTATTATTGAAAAGGGTGGCGAAGTTATCCCTAAAATAATATCAGTAGATAGAGATGTTTTAAACATTGATGGTAGAGAGATTGAAATTCCAACTGTTTGTCCAGTGTGTGGCTATGCGTTGGCAAATGATGTGAGTGGTGTAAAAGGCTACTGCATAAATAGAGAGTGTCCTGCAATTGTTCAAGGTGGAATTCTTCATTTTGCATCACGTGATGCTATGGATATAAAAGGTTTCGGTGTCAAAGTTGTAGAGCAGTTTTTAGAGCATGATTTAATTAAAGATATCTCAGATATATATAAACTTGATAGAAAGAAAATCCTAAAATTAGAGGGCTTTCAATCACAATCTGTTGACAATCTTTTAGAGGCGATTGAGCAATCTAAAACTCAACCATTTCATAGAGTGCTATACGGGTTAGGTATAAAACATGTTGGAAGAACAGCTACAAAATTGATTATAAAACAGTTCGGTGATATCGATACTATAATGAAAGCGACAGAGGAAGATATCTCTGCGATATACGGAATAGGTGTCGGATCAGCATCAACATTAGTCAGTTTTTTTAAAGATGAAATTAATATAAAAATCGTAGATCAATTACGATCTAACGGTTTAAAGTTTGAGAAAGAGCCTGATCTTTTAAACAAGACAGCATTAGATAGAACATTTGTAATAACGGGAAAACTATCACACGAGCGAGAGTATTTTAAAGATCTAATAGAGTCATATGGAGCTAGAGTGTCATCATCTGTAAGTAAAAACACAGATTATCTTTTAGCAGGCAGTGACGCTGGCAGTAAACTTAAAAAGGCTTTAGAGCTAGATGTGAAAGTTATTGATGAGAACGAACTTAACATTATTTTAACAGGTAGCCGTTAGCAAGTTATTGATAAGAATGTGTTGATTATTATTGTGAAAGATGGTGGTTAATAGGTTGTTTATTATAATGAGTGAAAACTATTTTGTAAGTTAATAGTTGTTAAATTATTAATGAGATGAAGCTCTAAACTATTTTATAAGTTAATAGTTGACAAGCGTATAGATATTTTCTACTATATGATGATAGTGGTTATATCCAAAAAAAGAATCTCAAAAGTTTATCATCAATAAGTGATCATTATTTGTTAGTTAAATAATCTCGTTATTATGTATTGTTTAAAAAGTAGTCGATGCTTTTAAAAGATCATAAAAATCTATGGAGTAATTTGTGAATTTGACAGAACTAAAAAAACACTCAATCGAGGAGTTGTTGCGTAAAGCAGAAGAGTTAGAGATTGAAAATGCTGCAAGTTTTTTGCGTCAGGAGTTGATGTTTGAAATATTAAAAGCAACAAGTATCCGCAATACCCAAATATACGGACAAGGAGTTCTAGATATCCTTCCTGATGGATTTGGATTTCTTAGATCACCCGATTATAACTATCTTCCAGGTCCAGATGATATCTATGTATCACCAGCACAGATCAAAAAACTAGGTCTTAGAAACGGTGATACTGTGGAAGGCGAGATCCGTCCTCCAAGAGAGTTAGAGAAATATTTTGCATTACTTAAAGCTGAGAAAGTTAACTTTCAAGAGCATAGTAGAGTAAGATATCTTTTTGAAAATTTAACTCCTTTATTTCCTGAAGAGAGATTAAACCTTGAGTGTGAAGCTACTAAATACGATACACGTTGTATCAATTTAATCACTCCTATCGGTAAAGGTCAGAGAGCGTTAATTGTAGCTCCACCAAAAACTGGTAAAACAATTCTAATGAAATCAATCGCATCAGCCATTGCAACAAACCACCCAGAAGTTTATATGATTTTACTTCTTATAGATGAGCGTCCAGAGGAGGTAACTGATTTCAAAAAGACAGTTGCTAAACTTGTTAAAGAGGGCGAAGCTAAAGGTGAGAATATTCGTATAGAGGTTATATCATCAACATTTGATGAGCCACCATACAGACATGTTCAAGTTGCAGAGATGGTTCTACATAGATCAAAACGTCTAGTTGAAAAAGCGTTTGACGTTGTTATTATATTAGATTCAATAACGAGATTAGCGAGAGCATATAACTCAGTTGAACCATCAAGTGGTAAAGTTCTATCAGGTGGTGTTGACTCGAATGCATTGCATAAACCGAAAAGATTTTTTGGTGCTGCAAGAAATATAGAAGAGGGTGGATCATTATCTATCATAGCGTCAGCGTTAGTTGATACAGGAAGCAGAATGGATGAAGTTATCTTTGAAGAATTTAAAGGTACAGGTAATATGGAACTTCACCTTGATAGAAGATTGGTAGAGAGAAGAACATTCCCTGCAATAGATATTAATAAGTCAGGCACAAGAAAAGAAGAGATGCTCCATACACAAGAAGAGCAGAATAAAATATGGATTTTACGTAGATTTTTATCAAATATGAACGCTGTTGATTCAATGGAATTTATATTAGATAAGATGAAAGGTACTAAATCAAATCAAGAATTCTTAAACAACATGGGTAAATAATTTACTTGAGTAGGGGTAACTAATTTACTTGAATAAGGGTGACTAGTTTACTTGAATAATGGTAACTGGTTTACTTGAATATCGGTGACTAATTTACTTGAACATCGGTAACTGGTTTGCTTGAATATTGGTAACTAGTTTGCTTGAATATCGGTAACTGGTTTGCTTGAATATTGGGTGACTGGTTTGCTTGAACATTGGGTGACTGGTTTGCTTGAACATTGGGTGACTGGTTTGCTTGAATATCGGTGACTGGTTTGCTTTAGTTGTTGGAGTTTGTGTCTTGTTTAGTAGTTAATATGTGATATAGGTTTAATAGTTTGTCATATTGTTAGTTTAATAATTAATTAGTTGTTATAAATTTGTCGATATTGTTAGTGTGTAAATATATTTAATTAAGTTGTTTATATGTGTCATGTTTGGTGATTTATAATGTTAATTAGTTTAATAATTAACTAGTTGTGATAAATTTGTCGATATTGTTTTATATGTAAATATATTAACTTATTAATTTAGTTAGTTGTTTGTGTGTAATATGTTAGATGTTTTAAGTATAGTTTAATGTGTTAATGCATTTGCTTTATCGGTTTAGTTACTTATCAATTATTATATTGAATATTTTTGATATAGTGATTTTAATGTTTTGTGTTTGATAGTTGAAAATATATAGGTTAAAGTTTTCTTAGTCATATGTAGTTGAATAAGATAACTTGTTGAGAGAGAGACTGTAATGGATATTGGAACTCTTATTGGTTTGCTTATCGCATTTGGTATGGTTATCGGTTCGATGGTAACGGGAGCTGGTGTTGGTCCTTATATGGATTTTCCATCGTTCTTAATTACTGTTGGTGGTACAGTTGGTATAATCATGGCTGGTATGCCTATCAATAAACTAATGTCAGGTGTAAAAGCGATGACACGTGCATTTGTGTCGAACTCATTTTCATCACAAACGTTGATAGAACAGTTAGTTGACTTCGCTATTAAGGCACGTCGAGATGGTATTCTTTCTCTTGAATCAGAAGAGGAGAATATGGAGGATGACTTTTTAAAGAAAGGAATTCGTCTAGCGGTTGATGGTACAGAGCCAGATGTTATACGTGTTATATTAGAGAAAGAGTTAGAGTCAATGACAGATCGTCACGATCAGAATGCTGGGTTGCTATCATTTTTGGAAGATATGGGTCCAGCGATGGGGATGATTGGGACGTTGATCGGACTAGTTGCGATGCTTTTAAACCTAAGTGATCCAACAGCCGTTGGTCCTGCGATGTCAGTTGCCTTAATTACGACGATGTATGGATCAGTAATGGCGAACATGATAGCGAAACCATTGATTGTTAAGCTTGCGGCAAGATCGTTAGAAGAGCAACAATTGAAAACAATAATGCTTGCAGGTATAATGGCTATTCAGGCGGGAGATAATCCTAGAATTGTTGAGCAAAAACTGAATGTTTTCATTGAACCAAAACTTAGAAAATCACAGTTTGATTAACAGTTGGATTGTATAATAGATAGTAACTGTATAATAGTTTGATTATTTAAAACTTAGTTGGGTAGATATTAGATTTGTTTGTAATTGAGTTAACGGTTTATAGTTGATAATTTAATTGTATAATAGATAGTAACTGTCTAATAGTTTAATTAGTTAAAACTT
>CAMRCY010000046.1 GCA_947041165.1 uncultured Deferribacteraceae bacterium
TAAGTTAATTACATTTTAAATAAGTGTCGATAGAATTGATATTGTATTGAACCGAACTTCTTCGATAGATGTTGATAACATACAGCTGAAATCATTTAATGGGCATTCTGCTAATCCATGCACATGGCATGGTCTGCACGATAAGTTAGGGTACTCTAATATCTTACAGTTATCAAATATAGGATAAAATCCTAACTCTCTAGTTGTTGATCCAAAGATCGCAATTAAGTTAATATTCAAAGCTACTGCTAGATGCATAGGTCCAGAATCGTTACTAATTAATATATCTGATTTAGATATAATTTCAACTAAGCTATCAAAATGTCTATGTCCTGTTAAATTATTCACAGTTGGTGATACTTCAATATCGCCTATACCTATAATGTTCACAATTGCACCACTATCTGATAATACTTTAATAAGATCGTTAAAATGTGGCCAAACTTTCGTTTGTTTACTAGCAAAAGGATGTATTGTGATAACTGTTCCTTTTTTTTCTGACAAGTTTTTTTCGCCATTATATGTATTAGGTATAAAAGGTTTAAGTTCGTTAATATTAAGTATTTGTTTAAGGTTTAAAGTTTTTTGAACAACATCGTAATATTTTTGAACAACATGTTTTTTGAGAAACACTTTACCTATTTTAAATTTCACAAATAATCTTCTAGCTATAGAATTTTTATTATAAGTAGCTGTTTTTCCATGCAGAAATATTTTAGCTATTAAAGAGTATACATTAGCATGTAGGTCAAAAATATAATCATATTTAGGTATCTTTTTAAGGTATGCGATATATGATGTTATGTGCATCTCTTTATTGATAACATAAACATCTCTAACATATGGAAATTTTTTAAATATAGGTGCGTATTCAGCAGATGTTAAAACATCTATCCTATAGTTTGGTCGTTGAAACTTAATCTGTTTTATTATACCAGTTGTTAATATTATATCTCCGAAAGAAGAGAATCGTATTATAAGGATGTTTTTCATTTAGTTACTCACCAATTTTATCAATAATAGCTTTGATTTCGTTATAATCTATATCGTTCATACATTTAAAATGTTTCTTAGGACATTTATTTCCACCATGTGCGCCACAAGGTCTGCAAGGTAGATCTAGGTTTTCTACTATATAAGAGTTATCGGTATAAGGAGAAAATCCTTGCTGAGGCACAGTTGCTCCAAAAATATCAATAATGGTAGTTATTGTTGATGAAGCGATATGAACTGGACCAGAGTCATTAGACACAAGAATATCAACTGATGCGATAAATGTTGAAAGATCTTTTATATCAATTTTATATAAATAATCTATATAAGGATATTTATAATATTTAAAAAACTCATCATACGCCTCTTTATCAGCTGATGAACCGAACAGAACTATTGTATAGTTAGAGAGATAAAGTATTGATGCGAGTTCAGCAAATTGTTCAGGTGGATATCGTTTCGTTTTCCATACTGATCCAATTGCTAGTCCAACTAACTTTTTATTTGGAGAGATTGTTGATTGGTATAATTTGATTTTGCTGAAAAGTGATCTATCAAATCTAGTAATAACTTTTCCACCAAGCTCGATTGCGGAAGCTAAAGTATAATCTTCAACTAACGGTTCAAGTAGAGATAGGTTTCTGTGAACTTCATGAATTGATTTATCACGATACACAGATTTATCGAATAAAAATGATAACGATGCTGATTTAAAGCCTATTAGAATTTTTGGTTTTGCACGCTTTAGTAGGAAAGTTGATCGCATATATCTATGAAGATTTATAATAAGATCAAACTTTTTCTCTCTCAATATTTTTGCAAATTTAAGTGTACCAAAAAAACCTTTATATTTCCCATATTTGTCAAAAGGGAGTACAGTATCTATTATATCAATATCAGTAAACAACTCTGCATATTCAGGTCTAGTTGTAAAAGTGATTATCGCAGATGGATAAAGTTTTTTCACAGCTTTTATAAGTGGAGTGCTTAAAACAGCATCGCCTAAAAAAGCAGGATTAAATATAAGAATGTTATTAAAAGTGCTAACAGTTTTCATTACAGAATGCTAACATATTTTTAAATTTTTTTCTAGTGCTATTGTATAGAATAAATATCTTTAACTATTATGATATTTAGATTAAAATATTCATATCGAGGAGGTGTAATATATTACACGGGAAAACAGAAGGACTTACCGCAAATATTCTTAAAAGGTTAGAAAAATTATATAGTCGTAAAAACAAGAGTGAGAACCTCATATCTGTTGATTTAGCAAAAGTGATTACAGAGATATCTTTCATCACAAAAAGACAGATAGGTATAATTATAGATAGAAGAGGGAACATAGAATATATTATCATAGGTAATAGTGAAGAGTTGGTAATTCCAAAATTAAACAGGTTTGGATTAATATCAGGAAAGCTTAGAGGCATTAGATTAATCAGAACTGATTTCAAAAATAGTACTCCAGATGAAGATGATATAGCTGATCTTGCATTATTGAGGCTAGATAGTTTAACAGTTATATCGGTTGACGATAACGACGGGTTACCTATATCTATGTCGACAATATATTTATTGCCAGAAGGCAGTAACGGTGAGTATAGCACATTAGATGATAAAGATGTTTACAGCCAGCGTATAGATTACGATAAATTTATAGAAGGTTTAGAAGATGAGTTAGGGTTTAAGTCTAAAAAGTTAAATATTACTAAAAGCAAAACTATGGCAGTATTAACTGGAGCATTTAAAAATAGTGCTGAGGCTGCAAGAAATCTTTTAGAGTTAAAAGAGTTAGCAAGAACAGCAAACCTTGAAGTGATAGATAATATCTATCAGATACGAAATAAGATTGATGCAAAATATGTTGTTGGAACAGGAAAGCTTAAAGAGATTGTGATTAAAACTGTTTCATCAGGTGCTGAGTATTTAATTTATGATAACACATTAACTCCTAGTCAGAGCAGAATGATTGCAGAGTTTACCGAGATTAAAGTAATCGATAGAACTCAACTCATTTTAGATATTTTTGCAAACAGGGCAAAAGATAATGATGGTAGAGTGATTGTTGAACTTGCACAGCTAAAATATATCCTACCAAGACTTGGAATGAAAGATGATTCATTATCACGTTTAACAGGTGGGATTGGTGGCAAAGGGCCTGGAGAAACAAAATTAGAGATCGATAAAAGAAAGGTAACAGATAGAATAGCTTTTTTGAAAAAGAAGCTTAAAGTTATTGAAAAATCAAGAGTTGTGAAAAGACATAAGCGTACTAAGAAAGATATACCGATAGTAGCTGTTATCGGCTATACAAACGCAGGTAAGACAACTTTACTCAATAACCTTAGTAACTCAAGTATATATGCAGATGATATGATGTTTGCAACATTAGAAACATCATCAAGAAGGATAAGATTTCCAGAGGATAAAGAGATTATATTAATCGATACAGTTGGGTTTATAAGAAATCTTCCTGAAAATCTTCTACCAGCATTTAAGTCAACATTAGAGGAGATAAAATCTGTTGATTACTTTATACATCTAGTTGATTGTTCGGATCAAGATTACGATAAACATATTGAATCAGTTGAAAAGGTTTTAGAAGATATTGATCTAATTAATAAGAATAGAGTTATTGTTTTTAACAAGGTTGATATGTTAGATGAAGAAACTTTTCTTGAACTAAAAAATAAGTATAAAGGTGAAGTGATATTTATATCTGCACTAGATAAGAAAACATATACAGAGATAATTGATAAACTATATTACTATTTTTCAAAATCTTGGGAGTAGTTATAAAAGTAAGTTATACAATATCTGTTAAGGTAGAGTGATAGATGACACCAGTCAATAGTTGATAAGAGAAGCTATACAGGTTTAGGTATTCTTAAATAATTTAAATATTTATTGTATAGCTTGCTATTGATTAGATAGCTTAACTATTTATTATGTAGCTTACTATTGATTAGATTGCTTAACTATTTATTATATAACTTGCTATTGATTAGATAGCTCAACTATTTATTATGTAGCTTGCTATTGATTAGATAGCTCAACTATTTATTATGTAACTTGCTATTGATTAGATAGCTCAACTATTTATTATGTAGCTCAACTACTGATTAGATATTATAATTATCTTCTCGGGGGTTTAGTTTTAATTTGAGATTTTAATACTTCACTATACTTATTAGATGTTTTGAAATCTTCATCTTCAAGAAAATCAGCAGTATCGTCCATATTAGATCTAAAATACGATGGATAATGTTGAGTTTTAGACACAACACCTATCGCAACTTTAGTACAACTTGGACACTGAAAAGATAATGGTACAACATTATTTTTGCTTCTGATCTCAAATATTTTTTCACAAAACCTACAAAAAATATCATAATAATAATATGGCATTAATTTATTTCCTCCACGAGTCTATTTCGAAAACCACGTTCCTGCTTCAAAGAAGAACACGAACGAATCAAAATTTCTGTATAAACCATTAATCTCTGGTCTTGAATACATATACTGTCCACCGACTGAAAATATAAATACTGATGTCGTAACACGAAGCCCTATTTTAGATGACATAAGGAAAGAGGTGATAGCATCTGTATTGATCGGTTCAATATTATCTATAATAGGATTGTATCTGTCAAGAAAGAAAGTTGATCCACCAAAACCTACACCTGCAAATGGCATGATTAAAAAGGTTTCATCGCTGTACACTGTTTGTTGATATAAGATGTTTACCATGTAATCTAATTTATTAACTGTGTAGCTTGATAATATAGGATCACCAAATGATGGTAGTTCATCAGAGTAAGATATTTGAGATTCAAGAGCCATATAGAAAGGAAGTTGATATTGTCCAACAACACCAATTCCTCCTGATACTAATGGGTCTGAGAAATCATTGTCACTAAAGGCAAATACTGGTTTTGATACATTTAGAAGTATACTTCCTGAATATGTTAGTTTAGTACTATTTTCTAGTTTATCGTTTTCGTTTATCGCATTGATAACTTCATCTATATTTACATTAAGCTGATAGCGATTAATATTAAAATTGTTGAGATGAGAGTATGGAGAGGTAGAAGTATTACTTGGTGAAAGATTATTTTTTGGAATAATTGCACCATTTTTAGTGGTAGAATTAGTTTCTAAAATTAGAAAATTTTCTGAATTTATAGCAGGATTATTATTCATAATATCTATATTAATTCTATTTCGTTGGTTAACGGCTTCATCTAATTGATTTTTTGTAAGTCTAGTGACGTTGCTTTCAATATTTAGAGGTGATGATCTTATGAAAAAAGGATAACCATATATATAGTTTAGCCTAAATTGAGAGAGGATTTTTTTTTAGAAGTTGCACTGCTTGGGATAATAAGAATACGTTCTTCTATCTCATCTTCTGTTGGAGGTGAATCAATAACGTCGCTATTGTTGTTTTTATTATCAAGCTCAGTATCTATTACCGCTCTATTTTCTAAAAGCAGATTTAATATATTTGCTTCTTCGCTTAACAGTTCTCTAAATTGGTCACTATATTTAATTTCTGGAAAAGAAGTTAAATTATCATTGGCTAAAAATGTTTGAGTTATATCATCAGGTCTAATCTTCACAATAAACCCAGAAAGAACTTGTCCGATATCGTATATAGTTTCACCATCAGGTATCATTCTAAAAAGTGGAAACGCTCCAAATCTTGATGGATTAGTAAGAAAATATGTTATTTGATCGCTATTAAATTCATTAACATCAAACTGAAAAACATACTCAACACTATCAAATCTAACATTTAATGGAATTGTTCCAGTTGCTCTATTTAAATCGTCTAGACTCATAATATATGCATATTCATTAACATTGCCTATCCACTGAGTCAGTTGAGCATCTTGCAATGCATTCTCATAAGGTGTTAATATTTTTATAAGTTCAATATATCCTGCTATTTTTGCTTGAGCAGTAATTTCTGTTTTCAATTGTGTAAATCTTGAAGAGTTACTATTTAACATCGGTTGCATTCTTTCTAAACGTTTTTCATAATTATTTAATCTAAATTGATATTGATAGCTAGCTTCCCATCTACTTCTTATCGGTTCAACATCGTATAATTGATGAGATTCTAATGCAACTTGCAGTTCATCAAACGATATTTGAATTTTCTCAAATAGTGGATTAGTATAATCAAGAAATTGTTGAGTAACATTAATAATATCTTTTCTAAGTGCGATAGCATAGTTTTTAGCTTCGATAATATTGTTGATACCATCAAGAGAAAATTGTGGAATATTATTAATATAATTTTTTCCCTCAGCTTGAATATGTTTAATAATTGTGTCAGACATGTCATAAACGTTTTCAATTTCTTGATCAATAAACTCAAGAAGAATTTGTTCACTTTCATCTATATCGCTTAAAATAAAATTAATTTGTGCCTCTTTCTTTTTAGCTTTAGATTTATAAGATCTGCTTTCCATCTCTTTTTCTGTAGCTGTTTGCACAAAATTATTATAAGCAAGTTGGTTCATTTCGTATGATCTAGATCGCTGAATAGAAAACAATCGTATAACATCTTCATCCAATACAGCTGTGTTATTTTTTGTAGCTTCAGTTAATCGTTTAAGCATTGCATCCATATCATTATAGTATAGTTTTGCGAATGCTTTAAATTTATTATTCTCTAATGATTTGTCTAGAAACCTGCTAATCGCATCAGCATCAATTGTAACAATAAGTGTCATCTCTCCAGTTGTTACGGCTTTATTATCTTTTTTAGGTTTTTTAGATAAGTTTAATTGATCTATAGATACTCTTGCAACCATTGATGCAAGATATTTTACTTCATCAACATTTGTTGCTCTATTAGCAAGTTCAGGAGATTTAAGAAGGAATGGCACTGATTGATCTATAATATTTAAAAAAGTTTTTACTTTAAGATAGTCCGCAATAATTTTATTTGATTGCGACGATTTTGCAGATACAGAAGAAGAATCGGTAAAGGTTAATATTGATGCAAAAAGTGAGTTTGTAAACATTGCAAACAGTAATAAAAAAAATAGAAATTTACGCATACTACACCTAATTATATGATTGTAAGTATATCTTAACACAGAATGTAATGCAATAACTTTATACCCATCTATTATTTAATAAATTATTAGTAGAAAAAAATATATAATGTTATATACTATCTAAGAAGTTCTAAAATGAGGATTAAGTTGAGTAAGGTAAAAACAGAGTATGTAACATTCAAGCAAGATTTTGGGTTGGAAAGTGGTAGAGTTCTGTCACCTGTAACGGTTGCTTATCAACGATATGGTAAAATCAACGCTGATCAAAGTAATATAATTTTACTGTGTCATGCCTTAACAGGATCAGCTCATGCAGCTTTCCAGTTAGATAATGAAGATCAGAAAAAGGTTGTCGGCTGGTGGGATAGCATGGTTGGATCTGGTAAAGCGTTTGATACAGATAAATATCATATTATTTGTCCAAATATTTTAGGCAGTTGTTACGGCACAACTGGTCCTGCATCTATTGATCCTGGCAAAAAATCTCCATATGGTTTAGATTTTCCAGTTGTAACAATAAAGGATATGATAAAACTTCAGAAGATATTATTAGATCATCTAAAGATTGATAAGCTTTATGCAGTTGCAGGTGGATCGCTTGGAGGAATGCAAGTTCTTGAATGGGGTGTCAACTATCCTGATTTTGCAGAGAAGTTGATAGTTATTTCTGCAACAAGCAAAATCACACCTATGGCTATTGCATTTAATACCGTTGCACGAGAAGCTATAAAATCTGATCGAAACTTTAATGATGGAAATTATTACGGTAAAGAATATCCTAAAGATGGGTTAGCGATTGCTCGCATGGCTGGACATATTACATATCTATCCGATACAGCGTTTCATAATAAATTTGGCAGAAGATTATCAGGACAGGATTCAATATATGATTTCTATTCAAGATATGAAGTTGAAAATTATCTCGTTTATAATGGGTATAAATTTACTGAAAGATTTGATGCAAATAGTTACTTATATTTATTGAAAGCAATGGATATTTTTGATCTATCATATAACTTTGAATCATTAGGTGAAGCTGTTGAAAGTATTAAGGCTAAAGTTTTAATAATTGATTTCACATCAGATTTCCTTTTCCCTTTATATCAAGGTGATGAGCTTAAAGATGTTATGATTTCGAAAGGTGTTGATGTTGTTAGAGAAACAATTGATGCACATTATGGACATGATTCTTTTCTGGTTGAAGTTGATGAGCAGAGTAAAATAATAGTAAGTTTTCTAAATAAATAAACAGACAGACAAATAGACAAATAGTTAAAGGAATGTATTTTATGAATGATAATATTTTAAATAATTTAGATGTTCTTATTAATGCTAATCAAACAGTTACGACTGAAAAATTGGTTAAGGCGATTTCTGGTAGTGAGAATAAAAATAATGTTGATGTAATAAATTTAAACGAAAAAGACCTAAATATATTTAGTTTAATTGCTAATCATAAAGATAGTAAATCTGTTTTAATAGTGGTTAGTAATGTTGTGGATATTGATGATGCATATATCAATTCATTAATGTTTATATTGAACAATAAACATTTAAGAGT
This sequence comes from uncultured Deferribacteraceae bacterium, assembly GCA_947041165.1. Lineage (GTDB taxonomy): Bacteria > Chrysiogenota > Deferribacteres > Deferribacterales > Mucispirillaceae > CAMQYB01. The sequence continues at coordinate 8,632 of CAMRCY010000046.1, forward strand.
TTATACATTAGGTGAGATTGTTGATGTAAGTAGTAAATTTTATAGATTAATTAATTGTAAGAATTTGCAAGAAGATATAATAAGCTCAACATTTGAGAGTAATAGTATACTTGAAAAAGCTGTGCTTGATGCTCCTTCAAATATTAAAGATAAAGTGATGTTAAAAGTAGATGGATCAAAATTCTCACTTAATGTTAAAAGAAGTATATTTATTTTTGAAAAGATTTAAATGTTTCTAGTGAACTATCAATATATCAACAACTGTTATTTCATGAATTCGATAAATTGATAGATGAAATACTTACAGAATAAAATTAACGAAACCATAGTATTTAAATGTTCTAAAAATATTTAAATATTAAGAAGTATAAACTACTTTTCGTATATTATATATAGGCAAATGAACATTTATAACATCAAAAATTTAAGACTAAATTTTTAAAACTTAATCTGTTTCAGTAACGTTATAATCGCCAACTTTTATTCTGTTCTTAATACTTTTCTTTATTCTATCTCTTTGAAGCATAGTTATATCATCAATAAAAAGGTGTCCATCAAGGTGATCTATTTCATGTTGAAATATTCTTGATAACAGTCCTTCAACTTCGATTAAACATTCTTTGCCATCAATATCGGTGTATTGAACTGTAACATTACTAAATCGTTTAACAAGTTCGTATTCACCAGGGATAGATAAACATCCTTCCTCTTCAAACAACTCTCCAGATGATTCAACGATAACTGGATTAACAATTTTCATAAGTCTAGCAGGATCAGATCCTAAAGAATCGTCAACAACAAGCAATCTTTTACTCACACCAACTTGTGGCGCAGCGATACCATATCCAGGAGCGTTATACATAGTTTCAGCCATGTTTGATGCTAACTCTTTTATCTCATCAGTTATTGTGTCTATAGGATGAGATTTTTGTCTTAAAACTTCATCGGGGTACTTTTTAATTTCTAATATCATAATTTATTCCTACTTCTATAATCAGTTAATGTATACCTAGTAAAATACTTTCTTAAAGCAGAGTTTAATTCATTATAAAATGGTTCTGACTTAAACTTTAATGTTGAATAATATATCTCATTTTCTATCTCTTGAGTTATAGGGTTTTCATCATATTTAGGAAGTTCTTTAAGTGTCTCTTTTGGAGGCGAATATTTAAACTTTAGATCCATTATAAATATATCACTTTTACGTAACATTTCAATGATTTCTTCTTTCATATACCCTAATTCATGTAACCAAAGGTTGTCATGAACAAGAACAGTCAACACATGTTTGTCATTAATCTTTATAGGTGTTGTGTTATCAGCGATCTTTTTAGCAACAGATAGTCGCCATTTTTTCTCTAATAATAAGTAATCAGTTATAAATCCTTTCGCAATATTCTTATTTAAAATATTAGTAATTCTATTCATTTATTACTCATCGATTATTTATATGTTTTATTATTAAAAATCATTAACGCTCTATCAAAGTTTGCAAATTGTTTGCACACTATTACAACTTATCTATCGGATTGATTACTTGTAACTATATACTACAATTAGAAATCAATCATATGTCTACAACCAATAAAATGTTTAAATACTGTTACAGCTTATAAGTTATTTATCGGGTTGATTGCTTATAAACTATATACTACAAATCAATCATATGTCTACAATCAATAAAATTGTTTAAATACTGTTACAACTTATAAGTTATCTATCGGGTTGATTACTTGTAAACTATATACTACAAATCAATCATATGTCTACAACCAATAAAATTGTTTAAATACTATTACAACTTATAAGTTATCTATCGGACTAAATACTTGTAAACTAACCTATCATATTACGACTTGCGAGTAATTATAAAGTTCTATAATACAAAATATTTATATGTTTTAATCACAGAACGATTTTATCTATACATTTATTAAGATAAATTATTTCTTATCTTCTTTTCTTTTCTCAGTAATTAGTGCATAAAGTCTTGTTAAGATATTATCAATATTTTCGCCAGTTACAGAAGATATAGAGTAACATTCAGCATCTTTTTCCTTAGCAATAAAATCTAAAAACTCTTTAACATTTTCTTCATTTGCCGCTTCAATTTTCGTAAGTGCGATAACTTCTTTTTTCCCAGATAGATTGTTTTTATGTTTGGTTAATTCATTTCTGATAAGTTTATAACTATCAACCATAGACTCTTCAGCTGAGGCATCTACAAAGTGAAGTAATAAAACTGTTCTTTCAATATGTCTTAAAAACTCTAATCCTAAGCCTGCACCTTTATGTGCATTTTCAATTAATCCTGGCATATCAGCTATAACATAAGAATCACCGTAAGGAGTTTTGACAACACCTAAATTCGGTGTAAGTGTTGTAAATGGATAGTCAGCTATTTTAGGTTTTGCAGCAGAAACTCTTGCTATAAATGTAGATTTACCAGCATTAGGTAATCCAACTATTGCGATATCAGCTATAAGTTTCAACTCAAGAGTTATTTCAATCTCATCACCAGGCCAACCGTCTTCAGCATGTCTAGGTGCACGTTGTGTCGGTGTTGCAAAATGCATATTGCCTCTACCACCATCGCCACCTTTTGCAATTAAAAACATCTTTTGATCTTCAGTTATATCAGCTATTAATTCACCAGTATCGGTGTTAAATATAACAGTTCCTAGTGGCACAGGTAAAATAAGATCCTCGCCAGCTGCACCATATTTATCAGTACCGCCACCGTTAGCACCAGATTTTCCTTTATACTCTCTTTTATATCTAAAATCTAAAAGGGTATGTCTAGTTTTATCTCCTAAGAAATATATAGATGCACCATTTCCACCGTTTCCACCGTTTGGGCCACCATGAGGAACAAACTTCTCCCTACGAAAAGCAATAGCACCGTTGCCACCATTACCTGCTATTAACTTAAATTTTGCTGTATCAATAAATTTCATATATAACCTTTTGTGTAAAAAAAATAAACTATAATTCAAGAGTAAATTAAATCTTATAATAAAATAATAATTTAAGAGTATGTTAAATCCAAATAATAAATTGTAATGTAAGAACAAACTAAATCCAAATAGTAAACTATAATTCAAGAATAAATTAAACCAGAATAGTAAACTGTAATTTAAGAATAAATTAAATCTCAATCACAGAAATAACTTAAAATTCAATTATTAGCATATAAAAAAAGCTAGCATTATGCTAGCAATTATATTTGTATAATTATCACGGTAAAACTTCAACCATTTGATTGTATAAAATTTTGAGCTTTTTGGTTGGCAAGTATATCGCCAACTCCGCGTGGTACGCAAATTTTATTAATAGGATTGAAATATGTTGAAAGAGATTTTGCTAGTACAAGAGCTATAGGAATACCTATAATCGTAATACATAACAGAATCATCTGCAACACAGCACCAATCACAATAATGCATCCAAGAGGTATATAGAAAATCATAATTATTTTAGAATATGTTTCCCATGTACTGTCAGTCGCAGTTTTAATATGTTTTTTACTTATCATTTCATAACTAAAAGGAGCTAATTCAAATTTTGCTAATTGCATTAATCCAAGACCTATTGGGGCAGGGATTACAATAACTGTTAAAAAAGCACCTAATAAAAAAGTAAAAAAGGCCGTTATAATACCACCACATGGTATTAACCATATGATATTGCCTAAAATTCTCATATTTTTCTCCAAGTGTTAACTAATATTAAAAAATACAAAAACTAAACTAAACTACGATGCTTTTTTCCACTATTGTAACAAATTTACCTAATCTACCTTTATCAAGAAATTTTACATTTCCATGAATAAGTGCAAACAGAGTGTCATCTTTACCGATACCAACGCCTTTACCAGGTTTAAATTTCGTACCACGTTGACGTACTAATATGTTGCCAGCAACTACTGCTTCGCCACCAAATTTCTTTACGCCAAGATACTGAGCATTACTATCGCGACCATTTCTTGAGCTACCGCCCGCTTTCTTATGTGCCATCTTACATCACCTTCTGAATAAATATTGTGAAATTATAACCAAAATATAAACATATACTTGTCACTATGTTTATGCTGAGTTAATTGATAAAACCTTAACTCGTGTGTAACACTGTCTGTGACCTTGACGTTTACGATAATCTTTTCTACGTTTTTTCTTAAAGATAAAAACTTTCTCAGCTTTACCATGTGTCATGATTTCAACTGATATCGATGCATCTTTAATAAACGGAGAACCGATTACTGGTGCTGAACCACTAGAGATTAATAAAACCTCTTTAATGTCATACTTAGATCCTGTCTCTACTTCCAATTTTTCTAGGTCGACAATGTCACCAACTTTAATAGTAAATTGTTTTCCACCACTTTTCATAACTGCAAACATAATTATCATGCTCCATCTTCATATTTAATAACATGGACTAGTAGTATATATATCTTATAACCTTGTGTCAATAGATAATAGATATATATATAATATACTAATCTAATTTCCTTTCATTTCCTAATATCATCCAACTTAAATTCCTGAAAAATCTTTTCTGATATTCACCTAAAAACTTCCCAAATGATACAGTATAAGGTTTTAGTTCGTCTATAGATCTATATACTTTATACGCAGTAAACGGTGAATATATATTTGCTAAGATTGCTGATGTTTTAAGTCTTGATACAGTATCTATTTTTAAAGTTGAGGCATCAAAATTGTCGGTATCTAAACCTAGCAATAATATCTTTTTAAAATGATTAATTAAATTATCATTCTCAACTTTAAGCAATTCTCTTCTCGTCATAAGTTTTGCATGAACTAATGCATCATTATCTGAGATATCATTAAAATATCTTTTTATAGTTATTGTTGATACTGCTAAAACTTCTTTATAAGATTGAAGCTTATTATTTTTTGTTGTCATACTGTTATGAACCCTATATGCGAGTAAATAATCGCTTAATAATATCCATCTTGCACCAGCCGAGTTCAACTTTTCAATAAAATATAGATCACCTGCGATAGTGAAATTGTTGTTATAGTAACTATCTAGTTTATCTAAAATAGATTTACGATAAAAAAGTGTCGGATGTGGAATATACCCACCATAGATCTCCATTGTTTTTAAATCTTTAGGTGTTTTATCTATATGATATTCATCACACTTATTATAAATTTCGCTTGGAGGGTTTGCAGAGTTAAAGCTTTTAACTGGTAACACAACACCTGTAACATCTGGGTGATCTATTAAACATTTAAGTTGTAGCTCTGCTCTTGACGGTGAAGATATATCATCGTGAT
>CAMRCY010000047.1 GCA_947041165.1 uncultured Deferribacteraceae bacterium
GTTGGCAAATAATTTACACGTAATTTTAGTTCTATTAACGATCAATCAAAGAGGCGATTGGTTGGCAAATAATTTACACGTAATTTTAGTTCTATTAACGATCAATCAAAGAGGCTATTGGTTGGCAAATAAATTATACGTAATTTTAGTTCTATTAACGATCAAAGAGGCTATTGGTTGGCAAATATTTTATACGAATTTTAGTTCTATTAACGATCAATCAACGAGGTTATTGGTTGGCAAATAATTTACACGTAATTTTAGTTCTATTAACGATCAATCAAAGAGGCGATTGGTTGGCAAATAATTTACACGTAATTTTAGATCTATTAACGATCAATCAAAGAGGCGATTGGTTGGCAAATAGTTTACACGTAATTTTAATTCTATTAACGATCGATCAAAGAGGCTATTGGTTGGTAAATAGTTTACACGTAATTTTAACTCTATTAACGATCAAAGAGGCGATTGGTTGCAAATAATTTATACGATTTTAGATCTATTAACGATCAATCAAAGAGGCGATTGGTTGGCAAATAAATTATAAGTAATTTTAATTCTATTAACGATAAGTAAGTGACCAGTATTGTAAACCAATAAACAGTAATGATGAAAGGCGTGCCACAATTCATCAATAATAAGCATTAAGCGTTATTTATCAATAAAAAAATGTGTCTAGCTATAAAGTTAGACACATTTATATTATTTAAAGTAATAATAATTTTAATATATACGCTGTTACAATGTTATTGGAAAAAAACAGTAAATAAACTGTTACAACATTCAAAATAATAAATTGTTTTAATAGCTAAATATTAACAGTGTTATGAGGTTTAGTATTATTTTTAAGTACAGAGATAATACTATCAACACACATCTTAGCCATACCTTTTCTAGTATCAATTGTTGATGATCCGATATGAGGAGTTAGGATAGTATTTTCAAGAGTTTTAAGTTCGCTATTAACGATCGGTTCGTCTTCATAAACATCTAATCCAGCACCTGCGATCACACCTGTTTTTAAAGCGTTCACAAGATCAACTTCTTTAACAATAGGTCCTCTTCCGATATTAACTAATATAGATGATTTTTTCATCGCAATAAATTCATTAGCAGTAAATTTATGTTTAGTCTCAGGAGTTAAAGGAGCAGTGATAACGATAAAATCTGACTCAGATAACAGTTCTTCAAACGATACAAATTTTGAGTTAGGAAGCATGTTTTGTGGTTCAGGCACTCGTCTATTATGGAAAATAATATTCATATTAAATCCTGAAGCCATTTTCGCTAAAGCTTTACCTATCTCTCCCATTCCAAAAATCCCTAAAGTTTTTCCGTATAGATCAGTACCAGACAGTAGTGTTGAGCTCCATGCAGGAAAAATATTTAAACGTGTTAATCTATCGCCTTCAGATAAGCGTCTAGCCGCAGCCATCATAAGTGCAAATCCTAGTTCAGCTGTCGATTGCGTTAATATATCAGGAGTGTTGCAAACAGTTACACCACAAGCTTTTGCAGCAACTAGATCGATATTATTTACTCCAACACCATAGTTTGCAATAACTTTAAGTTTAGGAGATGATTCTAATATGTTTTTATCGATGCGTTCATCAAGCATACATATTATTCCTTCAGCATCGTTTGTAAGATGCTTTAATCTTGTGCACGATATAGGTTCGTTCGTGTAATTAGCGTCAACATCAAAATCGCTCAAAACTTCATTGATATCTATTGGTAATCTTCTTGTAACAACAACTTTTTTCATACTCTCTCTCCGTGATATTAATATTTTATATTAAGCGTCTACTTATAACTTTTTCTTTTAAACAGGTCGGTTCTTTTAGATATAACTCTATCAATAAAAAGTATCCCATCTAAATGATCTAATTCATGCTGAACAACAACTGATTCAAAACCATCTAGCACGATTTCATTTTTGATAAATTTTTCATCGTAATATGATAATTTAATTGTTTGAGCTCTATTAACATTTCCAGTGAAATCAGGGACAGACATACATCCTTCCCTAAAAGTTATGAGTCCTTCGTGCGATACAATTTCAGGATTAATAAGTATCATAGCACCATGATTTTCAGTACACTTAATATTTTTAGAAGCATCAACAGCGACAATTCGTTTACTATATCCAAGCTGTGTTGCAGCCACTCCAACAGAGTGACTAATCTCTGACATAATATTGTTTAAGTCTTCTATAATTTCTATAATTTCTTGATCGATATTTTCAACATCAGTTGCCTCTATCTTCAATCTTTCATCAGGATAGAGTAGTATTTTTCTATTTGACATCTATACACTAAAACTCATACGAGTCGATTTTATTTATTTTTATATCAATATTCATCTCTTTAACAACTTCTAAAAGTTTCATCTCCCAACTATCCGATAGATCAGTTGGAACGATAATTTCTAAAATCATCACATATATTTCATCGCTATCTTTACCGACAACTTTTGTTTGAAGTTCTATTATATTGATTTTTTGTTCTGCTAAAAATTTAGTTACCTTATAAACTATCCCAGCTTTATCTGCACCATACACAGATATAGAGTATGATTCACCATCAGCTTCTATATATGTTTCAGGTATGATATTTACTTGCGGAGTATAACCAGTCTCTTTAAATAATAGACATATATCATTAACAGTTAATTCATTTTTATGACTTACAACTAAGATCATAGTGAAAATTCCTGATATATATATTGAGCTAGAGTCATCAATATTAAAACCGTTGTCGTACAAAACTTTGCTTACGCCTGCAACAATTCCTGTTTTATCAGGTGATATAAAAGCAAGTGAATAATAATTTTTTGTTTTCATATAGTTGTATACCTTAATTTATATAAATATTAAACAGTATTTTGATGCTTATATAGATATTTGTCAAGCTTGATTATTTTAGTTGTTTTATGATCTGTTAGGATTTATAATATATCTATTGGTAGTTATATAGAATTGTCGTTATAATTTATTTATCATCGACTACATTAAATAAAGGTGGTATTGGGCATATGCTTGATATTTTTACAGAAAGAGCAAGGCAAGTAATTTTATTTGCTAAAGAAGAAGCTTCAGAACTTATGAAGCCGTACGTAGACACAGAACACATATTATTAGGTCTTTTAAAAGATAAATCAGGAATGCCTTATGAGATATTTTTAAACCATAAGATTAATATATCTGCATTAATTAAAGAGATCCGTTCTCTAATACCTGTTGGTGCTGTTATTATGCCTAAGGCTGAGATTCCGTTCTCTATCACTGCTGGACAAGTATTAAAGTTTTCAGTTGAAGAGGCAAAATTTATGGGCAGTGCTTATGTAAGCTCCGAACATTTATTTCTAGGCTTACTTAGAGAGAGTAGAGGACGTGCATATTCAATCTTATCTAACATCGGTTTTGAAATTATCGGAATGAGAGAGTACGTTGCATACTATACTAAAAGCAAGGCTAAAAATAAAGTTGCAGTAAGTAGCACTCCATTACTTGATGAGTTTGGTAAAGATTTAACTAAACTTGCGAAAGAGAATAAGTTAGATAGAATTATCGGACGTGAGAATGAACTTAGTCGTTTAATTCAAGTTATATCAAGACGTCAGAAAAACAATGTGATATTAATAGGTGAACCTGGAGTTGGTAAAACAGCTATTGTGGAAGCCTTAGCAGTTAAACTTCTTGATCTATCTGTTCCTAAATTTTTGAGAGATAAAAGGGTTGTATCGTTAGAACTTGGAAACCTTGTTGCAGGAACAAAATATAGAGGACAGTTTGAAGAGCGATTGAAAAGTCTTATCAAAGAGATAGAGAATGATCGTAACGTAATTTTGTTTATAGATGAGATACACACGATCGTTGGTGCAGGCTCTGCTGAGGGATCAATAGATGCTGCAAATATGTTAAAGCCAGCTCTTGCAAGAGGGGTTGTTCAATGTATCGGTGCGACAACTGTATCTGAATATAAAAAATATTTTGAAAAAGATGCAGCACTTGATAGACGTTTTCAAACTATTATTGTTGAGCAACCAACTAAAGAAGAAACTGTAAATATTATTAAAGGTATCGTTAGCTACTATGAAGATTTTCATAAAGTATCAATACCGCATGATGTGATAGAAGAAACTGTATATCTTACAGATAGATATATTACTAATAAAAATCAACCAGATAAAAGTATCGATGTGATTGACGAAGCTGCTGCAAAAATTAAACTTGAAAAAATGCTTACTCCTAAAGATATAACTGTTGCAAAAGATAAGATCGAGGAAGCAAGAGAGCTTAGGGATAATTATGTTACTGTTGGTGATTTTGAAATGATAGATAAATATAGTAAAAAAATAGATAGATTATTTAAAAACTATAAAACAAAAGTAGATAAATGGGAACTATCATCTGAAAATTCTTGGGGAACAATATCAGTTAATGATGTTGCAGATGTGGTATCGTTAATCACTGGTATTCCATCTAACAAGTTGAAAGCAGATGAGAAACAACGTATCGCTAAAATTGATCAAGAGTTAAAGAAACATATTGTTGGTCAAGATGAAGCGATTGATCTACTATCTAAATCTATAAAACGTAACTACTCTGGCATATCAAATCCTAACCGTCCTATAGGATCATTTATATTCTTAGGGCCTACGGGAGTTGGTAAAACTGAGGTCGTTAAAAAACTTGCTGAACTTGTTTTTGGACGTGCTGATGCACTTGTTAAAATTGATATGAGTGAGTATATGGAGAAGTTTAATGTATCACGTCTGATCGGCTCGCCTCCTGGATATGTTGGACATGATAACGGTGGAAAATTTACTGAACAGATCAGAACTAAACCGTACAGCGTTGTGTTGTTTGATGAGATAGAGAAAGCTCATCCTGATGTTTTAAATATCCTACTTCAGATATTAGATGAGGGAGTTATTACAGACTCGCTAGGACATAAAGTTAATTTCAGAAATACGATAATTGTTATGACATCAAACCTAGGATCTAAAACAACTATGAACGATAAACCACTTGGGTTTGATAACAAACTTAATAAAGGTGATGTTGTTGATTTTGATAAATTTAAAGTTAATGCGAAGAAAGAAGTTAAAGAATATTTCTCTCCAGAATTTCTTAATCGTATAGATAATGTTGTATATTTTAAACCGTTAACTAATGACGATTTAATAACAATTATGGATATTCAAATAGAGGAGATCAATAGTAGATTATTGAAACTTGGTAGATCAATTGCGATTGATGATAAAACTAAAAGATTTCTTATATCTAATAATTATCCGTATATGTATGGTGCAAGACCGATACGCAGAATTCTGCAAGAGTATCTTGAAGATAAACTTTCTGATTTAATGCTTGATAAAACTTATGATAAACGGAAAAAATTTAAAGCTACGGTCGTGGATGATGAACTTGTCATTATATAACAATGCTGATATTTCAACTTTATCTAATGTGCGTATTGCGATTTTTGGAGCAGGAGCTGTCGGCTCGTATGTTGCATATAAATTATCTAACGCAGGCATATCGTACGATATCATCGCACGAGGTGAACGCTTAGATATTTTGCAAAAATATGGATTGAATGTTGACGCTCCTAACGATAATAAATCTAATTATAAAATTAACGCAGTTGAAAAACTTGATGGATTATATGATGTGATTTTTCTAACTGTTAAATCTAATGATACGATAAATGTTTCAACTATAATCAAACCACATCTAAAAGATAGTGGGGTGGTTGTGTCTTTGCAGAACGGTGTCGATAATCCTAAATTGATAGCTACTGTTATTGATGCTGATAAAGTTGTCGTGTCGGTTGTATATGTTACGGCTGTGTCTAAAAACTTTAATCAATTAAAATATTACTCTGAAGCGAAAATCATTTATGATTATTTTAAAACAGGTAATAAAACTAATAATGTTGATAATACTGATCAAGATGTTGTTGATAATAAATCTAATTTAGAGATTTTGAATAATATTTTTAATTGTGCAGGGATTTCCTCAAAACATAGTAAAGATATAGTTAAGGATCAGTGGCGTAAGCTGTTATTTAATGCTGTATCAAATCCTTTGACGGCTCTTTTTGGATATACTTATGGTAGATTTTTAGAAGATAAAACAGCTGTGATACTTGCTAAAAAGATTTTTGATGAGGCGTTATTTGCTGCTAAACTTCTTGATATTTATTTCGATGTTGATGAGTTTGATAAAATACTTGCAGGAATGGGTGGCGTGCCATCGTTCAAATCGTCTATGTTGCAGGATATTGAGGCTAATCGTAAACCAGAGTTAGATGCGATATTAGGCATTATAGTTGATGTGTTTAAATCTAATGGATTAACAGCAACATCAATTGAGATGTTGGTTGATATAATGAAAGTTAAATATGGTGGATATTTTCAATCATCACCAAGACTTGCAGCAGATTTAGTTGCATATCGTGGACGTGAAGTGCTTTTGATTGAACGTATGAACGAGCCATACGGCTATGCTATCCCTGGTGGATTTGTAGATCTAGGTGAGAGTGTCGAAGATGCTGCTGTGAGAGAGCTTAGTGAGGAAACTAATATTGATGTCAAGAAAGAGGACATCTCGCTTATAGGGGTATATTCTGAGCCAAGTAGAGATAGTCGAGGACATACAGTGTCGGTGATATATTCATGCGATATAACTGGTAGAGAGGTTGAGGCTAAAGGTCGAGATGATGCGTTATCGGCTGATTTTTTTGATATAGATAATTTACCAGAAAAGTTAGCGTTCGATCATAGAAAAGTGCTGAACGATTTTAGAAAACAGAAAGGGTTGTGATATAGTATAGAAAGTTAAGGGTATAGAAAGTAGAGGGTATAGAAAGTAGAGGGTATAGAAAGGGTACATAACTATATATAGGTTATGTGCCTTTTGTTTTATTTATTGTTATAATTTTTTAATAATTAAGATTAGCAGAAAGGTTATGCTATATAGGAATAGTTAGTATATTTGATATTTGATAGATAAAATACTTGACATAAGTAAGAAATATGTATAGTATCTTAGCTCGTGGTAAGCATCTTAATTGAGCTTATTTAGGAGGAGTGTCCGAGCCTGGTTGAAGGAGGCGGTCTTGAAAACCGTTGAGGGTTAATAGCCCTCCGTGGGTTCGAATCCTACCTCCTCCGTTTACGATTTAAGTGTGTGGATGTACAATTTATTTTGTACGCCACACATTTTTTTTCGCCAAAAATCAGGAAGGAGATTAATATATGATAGTTAGATTTTCATTATCAATAATACCAAGATTTAAAGCTTCTTCTAGTGATATGTTAGAATATGCATCTAAGTATATTTGATGCCCTTTAAGGTCTTCTATGCTAGTTTTAAACGTATCTAAGATATAGAACTCATTATCTACTTTATATAACTTATCTTTCTCTATCTCTTCAATTTTAAGATGTAACGGTTTATTAGAACTGTTCATCATCTGATATAACTTATCAAATGTTGAAAAGTTATAAGTTTCTAAAACAAGTTTGCCATATTCATTATCATCAAATTTTCTTTTTTCAGCTAGTGAGAAAACTTTATATCCTATATCAAGAGTATCTTTTAACTCTGGTTTCTCTGTGATTATTTTTTCGCCTGCACGGTTTAATCGTTCAATTGTTATAGATGATATAACTGGTTCAAGTTTGTTTTCTATACAAAAATCGAAAGCAGTTTTAGATTTATTTTCATCAATTTTTTCATCCCATTGTGCTAGAATAAATTTACGACTTCCACCATCTTCAGCATTTAGTTGCATAACAGCATCGGCAGTTGTGCCACTCCCTGCAAAGAAATCGAGGATAAGATCATCTTTGTTTGTAGCTATTTGAATTATCTGTTGAACCAATGATATCGGTTTGGGAAATGAAAAAATTCTATCGCCAAATAATTTTGTGACATATTTCGATCCAACTTCTGTTCTAAACTTTCTATCATCCCATAATGTAGAAGCTTTTCTAGTTAAATCATCAGATAGATACTTTTTAAAAAAAACATCAAAAATCAGTTTGTTATTACGCTTAACTTGCCGAATTTCAATAAATTTTTTATCTTTTATAATTTTATCTTTCCCCCATATCCAACGTCCATCATGCCCGTTAGGTAAAATAGGTAGTATTTCGATATAATCATTGTTTTGATTAATTTGTATGTCATTAGTATTTGGATTAAAATAAATGGGAAAATGTAATGTAGGGACATCTTCCTTTCTTTCTGCTATTCCATGTTGTCTTAGTCTTTCTGTTAAATACATCCCATTTTTATCTGATTTGTTATATTTTTTAATTTGTTTTTCTGATAATACTAAACCATTTAATAATAGTTCATCGGATTTAGCATATACTAGAATATAATCCCCTACTACAGAAATATTTTTACTTGATTGCTTTCCTCCTGGTGTTGAAATAACTGAAATTAGACCTATGAAATTGTTTTCTCCAAAAATTTCATCACATATTATTTTAAGATTAGCTTGTTCATTATCATCAATACTTATAAAAATAACACCGTCATCAGTCAATAACTCTCTTGCTAATTTTAATCTAGGGTACATAAAACTTAACCAACCAGAGTGCGTTCTTGTACCATACATATTAGATAGAAAATTAACCGTATCTTCTCCTATCCCAAACTCTTCCACTAACTCTTTCTCATCTCTAATATTAAAATTATCTTTATAAAGAAAATCTTCATTTTTTGTATTATACGGAGGATCGATATATATCATCTTAATTTTACCGTAATAATTTTGTTTTAATAACTTTAAAACTTCAATATTATCTCCACGAATAACTACATTATCAGTATTCTTAAAATCTTTAGATTGTGCCTTTTCTATCTTTAAAGCCTTATCTGTTGGTATGTCAGCAAGTGCTTTTGCAAGCCCTTTGCCTGCAAATGTTAATTCATAGCCTTTATTATTTGCAGTTGTATTTGCAATATCAATCACATCTTTAAGAGCATCAATATTTAATGTTTCATCACTTGTAATTACATTCGGTAAAATCTCTTTAAGTTTTGCGATGATATCATTTCTATCTTCACTCTTTTTATCTTCTCTATCAATAATCTTTATATTCTTCTTTTTTGCTTCATCTTTATTTATCATGATTTATCCTTACTTATATCTTTTAACAGATCCGATAAATCTGCTTTATTGATACGTTTTTTGAAAACAATTTCTATATCTGGTGTTGCTTTTTGAAGTTCATTAAAAAACTTCTCTGCATATTTAATTTTCATATTTTCATCATCAGGTATATCACTTTCTTTATTATACCCTTTAGTTTCTACAACTAAGAAAAGTGTTTTTTTACCTTCTCTATCTATTAGATATGCAAAATCAGGATTATAATGTTTATATGGCGTTGGTATAGAAATTCTAGGCAATTTCGCAAATACCGTGATAGATTGCTTGTCAACTTTTTGAGGATCATCTAAAATAGCTATTTTTTCTATATCAGAATCATATACTACTTTATCAAATAAAAAATGGTCAGGTGGTATGTCATCAGATATAAATCTACCTATCTCTGTATGTTTCAGTTCTGTTTTATATGTTTTATCTTCATGTTGCAATGAAGTGATTTTGATTTCACTCTCTAAATTATAAGTTACTGATTGGAGGATATTTCTATGTATCTCATCTTTGATAATCTCTTTTAAACGTGTTTTAGCTACTCGCGGATTATTCTTAACTTTCTCTTTATCAATCTTATTAAAAAGTTTTGTGATAAATAGCAGAGGGAGTTTTTCCTCTTTTGCAAATTCTATTATAAACTTTTTATAGCGTTCATTTTTAATAAAATTGATTTTGTCTAGGTTTTGAGTTTCTATATTTTCAATTATGTTTTTATCTGCATTAAATTTTTTGATCTCTATTTTGCTATAGACGGGTCTTATATCTTCTTGATTAAACTTATCTACTATACATTCAATTATATTATCTTCTTCTATGTCCTTGTAAATAATTTTTGCTTTACGGTTGATTGTTTCCCATAGCTTTTTAAACTGTTCTAATTTATCTTGTTTGATATTAATTGTTTTTGATTTTGTATTACCATTTACAATATTTTGTACTGTTCCATAATGTGCCAATTTTTTACAGAGAGAGCTATAAAGATCTTCATCAATTTTACATGCTAATACTTCTTCTTTATGTGTTGTAATAAAATCAAGGAGAGGAGATAGAATGGTAAATTTCTTATCTTTTAATTCAATAATATTATTATCTTCTAATTGAGTTATTAACCTATTTGATTGTGATCTGTCTAAGCCAATAGTCGTAAAATAATCTTCTGTAATCTCATCTCCTGTACGGATATAACTATCTTCATTGATTTCTTTTTGTATTTCTTCAATAAAATTTTTCTCTCTACCTGATACGATAACATCTAAAGTGTTATATTTGAAAAACTCTTCTGTATTTTCATCAACATAGTTGTATGTAATACGTTTTCCTTCTTGATTAACAGATATTCTCAAGCCTCTACCTATCTGTTGTCTGCGTGATGTTTCACTATTTGTTTGTGATAGTTTACATATTTGAAAAACATTAGGATTATCCCACCCCTCTTGCAACGCCCATACTGAAAAAATAAAACGTAATGGAGTATCTAGTGAAAGTAACCTTTCTTTATCTTTTAAGATTAGGTTGATGCCATTACTTTCTTTCTCGTCTTTAGTCTTTCCATCTCCTGAAAAGTAGCCCTCATGTACGTTGAGATTGCCTTCTTCATTAAAATCGTTCTCTAAATATTTTTTATATTTTATATTTATTTTTTTTGTTAAAACTTCTTTGCGTTTCTCTTTATACTCTTTTTCAAATATCTTTAGAATTCTAGGACTATCTCCTCTAAAGTCGTTAATAGTGGGGATAAAAAATAGTGATAAAGTCTTAATACCATTATTAAAAAAGTTTTCTTCTTTTTCAAAATGAGTATCTATAGTTTTTCTAATCATAAGCGATATCTCTTCATCACTTAAATCATACCCTTTGTTAATTTCTAATTGTTGTCCGTTGGATAGGTATACCGACTTACTGTCAACATTTACAACGTTTACACTATTGTATTCTGCTAACCCAGTAGCCTGTCCGATATCTTCTTCTAATTTCACTTTAGCTTTTTTTTCTTCATTATTTTGAAAATATAAAAAGTTAATCTCTTTTTTTGTAGCTGTGTTTACTTTTAGCCAAAAATCATGAGTTATAATTGTGTTTACTCTAATTCTCTTTACAAGATGATTTTTGAATGAAGAGATACTATCAAGTGAGTATATCATATTAGAAATTTTATGACTTTCTTCGCTTGGAAAAGTTGCACCAAAACGGAGGTATAGAGAGTTAAACTCATTAAATACTTTTGTAAACGCTTCACCTTTTAAAAGATGAGGTTCATCAATAAAGATAATAGGTCTTAACTTTTGAAGGGCTTTAAACACAGACTCTGCATTTGATAAATCTTCTTGATCGTAGTGTAATAGATTTTTATCAGTTTTATCGATAGAGCTATTAGTTAAAACTAATACAGATAATTCATCTTGATTTTTAAGATAATGATGTTTGATGATAGCTAATGATTGTCCACCATCGTAAGTATATTTAACTAGTCGTTTGTTATACTCTCTCTCAAAATAATCTGATGTTAAAGCTATATTTTGCAAAACACCTTCTCTAATTGCTTTTCTTGGTACAAAAATTATGAACTTGTTTTGTCCATAAATTTTATTTAATTCAAAAATTGTTTTTAGATATGTAAAGGTTTTGCCTGTTCCTGTTTCCATTTTAATATCTAACTTTGTATTTGGTGATAAGTCTGATATAGGCAGTGGGTTTGTGCTATAAAATGATTTGAGATTGCCTTTTAATTGCTCATATGAATTGCTATTAAAATCGTACTCCGATAAAACATCAATTATATTCTGTACGCATTTCTCTTGATAATCTTGTTTCTCAAATAACATAAATTTGTATACCTTTTTATTAGTGATCTTCATTACATTATATTGATATTACTTATAAGGTCAATCGCAATTATAAAATCCATGAAATAATCACAAAAAAAAGAGGTACAGAAATGTACACTTAATATACATCTCTATACCTCTAAATTTATAATCTTCTGATTTTCTAATCTATAATTTATAATTCAAAACTTCTAACTTTTCTAACTTTTAAAATTTCTAACTTGAGAATAATTCTACTAACTTATTCTATCTCTCAACAATCACTCAACAATATTATTGAACTGGTGTTCCGTCAATCGCAAGAGGGGTTGGATATAAATTGTTCCAGTTTAGGTTTAATGCAAGTGCATTCCATTTCCACCAGCTGTTGTTATAATATAAATACCAATCGTTTTTATTGTTTTTATCTATTTTTACACCTTTGGTAATTGTTTCTTCTGTTAAAATTATATTATCAACACCTATGCATATATCTGCTTCTCCGCCAGCACCCCAATCAACAGTATGATTATCAGGGAGCAGGTACGACATATTAAAGTAAGACTCTTTCACATTTGCAAGATCTGCAAGTGTATTAATATCTTGATAATATCTTGTATCATATATTACAACATAACTGCCTTTGCTCTCATAATTTATCGGTGCAACAAACATTTTATATTGAGCATGTTCTTCAATATTTGTAACATCACTCTCTTGTACTTGAGTGATCGCTAACTTAGATTTATTTATAAAAGTTGCGTAATCCATTAAATATCTGTCCATCTTAAATGGATCATTTATAGGTGCATAACACGACATTATAAATGGTGTTGCAAGAAATATTGCTATTAGAACTAATCTATTAAATTTTAAAGACATTTTCAACTCCGTATAAGAAAGATCGTAACATAAATCAACTATTTAGCAGGTGGAGTAATTAGAGAACCCCAAGGTATATTCGCCTTGCTTACGTCCCACTGCCACCAGTCGTTATTGTAATAAACATACCAATGATATATATTTGCTTCATCTATTTTAGCCTTGAATACACCTGACTCATCAAAAAACATATCCTCTATACCAACACAAGAGTAACAACACAGTTCAAGACCACAAGCAATTTCATAGTCCGAAGGGTATGAGTTTTGAATATCAAACAGTTGGTAATCCCACGCTTTTGAAGCTTTTGTGTCAGCCTTATTAACATTGTCACCTGATGGCATAACTTCTCTTTTAGTAGTCACGATTAAATTGTTACCAAAAGCATTTATAGATGCTTTAGCACTTTCAACTATATTTGCAACCTTAGTTACGTTATCAACTTTTGTTGCAAAGATTTTTGTATCGTAGAAAAATTTGTCTTGAGTCTGTTTAAATCCGATGAAATCTTCTTCATCACACTTATTTTCACATCCCACTGCAATTGCCAGAACCGCAATAACTAACAGTAGTTTATATATTTTATCCATCTTTGTACTCCGTTTACGTTGACATAACTCAAAATCAATTTTATGAATAGTCGTCTTGAACGCTACATCTGATTATATATTAAATATAATAGTTGTCAATCATAAACAAATGGTTTATGATTAGGTTATCGGTCATTATTCGGGAGAGGTGGTATGAGATTCTTTTTTATAGCTACGATATTAATTTCAACTTTTTGTATATATGTAGATTACGGTTATGCAGTTGAGACAGTGAATATTGTCAATAGCGATAATAGTAGCGATGTAACAGATAATGTAACTCCAACTGATATAGTTGCAATAGATAACGCAACAGATAATGCAACTCCAACTGATATGGTTGCAATAGATAACGTAACAGATAAT
>CAMRCY010000048.1 GCA_947041165.1 uncultured Deferribacteraceae bacterium
GGTGGGGTAGATTAATTTCTGCCCTACCCTTAAATATCTATTTTATATCTATACGCTTCACAAACTATCCATACCTTCGATTTATAATTCAATATTCACGATCCTATACTCTTTAAAACTAATCAAAATATATCTTGATACTTATAATGCAAAAAATATCTATACCGTAAATATAGTTTTACTCATAAAAAAAGGATGTCATTAAAAACACCCACTACATATATACATATTTTAAACTGTATCAATTAAATTAAAACTTTATACCAACTGATCCTAAAATTCTAAACTCACTTATCATACTAAATAATGTGTTCTCATATGATAATCCAAATATAAATTTTTTATAATTTACACTTAATCCAAACACTCCATATAAAGCAACTTTAAAATTGCCAATGCTTGATATCGTGCTATCTGAAAGTGAGTAATCTTTATCTGCCATTGCGATAACTCCATCTCCTGATAAACCTATACCTAGTTTAGGCATTATGCTCCATGATTTGCTTACCTCTAAATATGGTTGAAACAACAGTGCATATTTTACGCCAATACTTCTTGAAATAGATTGCGAATAACTTAAACCTAACTCCATAGCAAAATATTTTCGCACCTGCCAACCACCTGTAACATTCACCAAAAAACCGTGATGGTTACTGTTTGACGTAACTATCACACTTCTACTATTTGAACCATTATAAGTGTATATTCCATACTTGTCGTTTTCAGAACTATAACCACCTGTTCCTAATAGATAAAAAAAGCTCGTCTTCTCTTCTTTATAAAACTTGTTATCAAGTTTCTCATCAATCTCTTTAATCCGTTTATTGATAGAATCTACTTTCTCTTGATACTCTTTCTCTTCTAAATCATAATCATTTATCACTTCATTATTTTCTGCAATAACAACAGTGCTAAACGAGAAGAAAATAATAATAATCAATAAATATAGTCTGTTATAACTCATATCGTCCCCGTATTTTTTTTATTACTTTATAAACTTCTACCACCATCAAATACTTATTAACTACTCTAAATATTTATACCAATTAAAATTTAATCCCAGCCTCAGCTGATAACATAAAATCGTTTATACTTCCGATAAAGTTATATTCATAAGACACTCCGAATATAATGTTTTTATAGATTGCCTTTGCACCAATTGTACCGTAAGCATCAAATCCTAAGCCACCTTGTGCAGGAAAATTAGTTTTAATAACTTCTGAAAACATACCGATTAATGAAACACCTAAACCTATTTTCGGCATGATACTCCATGATTTATTCATCTCAAAATATGGTTGAAATAAAAGAGTGTACTTTGCATCTATACTCATAAAATCTGCTTGTACATAACCTATACCTACTTCCATTGCAAAATATTTTCTTGCTTGCCAACCACCTATTGCACTCACTGCAAAGCCATGCATGTAATTAGCTTTTACTGGGTTCAGATTTACATCCATAAAACCCCTAGACTTATTGTGACGAACATATCCAGCTCTTCCTAATAGATAAAAAAAGTTTATCCTAGGACCTTTATAGCTCAAAATTGCTATCTCTTTTTCTAACGCTTTTTTCTTATTCTCGAGCATTATTCGTTCGTCATTATAATCTTTATCTGTTGTCACTTTTTCAATATTTTCTTGCGCTGAAACTGTTATATTATCAATCATATTTTCTTCAATCTCATCTGCAAAAATAGACGTGCTAAATGATATAAAAAAAATCAAAACCGATAAATATAATCTGCTAAACCTCATATTATTCCCCTTCTTTATAACTACACTTTTTAAATCTATATATCACTAAATATTAAACATAAAACAAACTTAAATCACCAACATAAAATTGTTAAAATTTTATACCAACCATTGTTTTAATTTTATGATCTGTTATCTGTGTTACGCCACCAAGTGACTCGCCCCATTCATACGTTATACCAAATATAAACTTCTTATAATTTGCACTTATACCTAATATCGGATAAAGTGTTGATCCTATATTTTCATCCGCTTTAAACTCAATATCAGTATCTAACATTCTGTCAAAACTTATACCTATTCCAAATTTTGGCATAATCGCCCATGAATTATTAAGCTTTATATACGCTTGAAATAGTAGTGCATAATTAAGACTTATTCTATGATATAACCCCTGTCCATAAGCAGCACCTAACTCCATAGCAAAATATTTTCGCACCTGCCAACCACTTACAATTCCAAGATTAAAACCTGATTTACCACGTCCATACATATCAGGATTAAAACTTAAATCAGCCAACTCTAACTGATACCCAGCTGATCCTAATAAATAGAAAAAACTTGTTTTTTGTTTTTTATTCGCTAACTTATCATGTTTTTTCTCAAGCATTAATATCTCTTTCTTGAGCTTCTCATTATCAACTTTTTCATTTGCAAACACACAAACATTGAAAATAGAAAACATAAAAACTAATACATATATTATTCCAAGCCTCATACAATTTCCCCTTACACTTTTAACAAACATCATACTAATCTAAAGAAATCACAAATCTATAATTCTATAAACAATCTAAAATCTTATTCCTGCCTCTGCCGATACACTATCATTTATTGCAGTAGAGAAGAAACTGCTAGATATACCACGTTCGTACGATACACCAAATATAAATCTCTTATAATGTGCTCTCAAACCTAATACCACAAAGGCATCAACTCCGTAAGGCATAGGATCTACATAATCTCCAACTACGATCATTCCAAAATATCCACCGATACCAACACCCAACTTCGGTTGAATTACCCATGACTGATTAACCTTTAAATACGGTTGAAATAAAAGAGAGTATTTTAGACCCATACGTCCATATAGTGCGTGTGAATAACCAAGACTAAACTCCATCGCAAAATATTTTTTCGCCTGCCAACCACCTATAATACTACCAAGTGCTCCGTGAAATATCTGATTTGATATATTAACCGAATGCTCATTATTATACCCAACACTACCTAGAAGATATAAAAAACTGATATCATTTTTTTCAGCAACTATTTTTTTTAAATCTTTCTCAAGGGTCATTCGCTCATCTTGTAATGCTTTATAATCAACACTATCATCAGCTAAAACGATATCACTAAATATTAGTAAAAAAAAGAAAATTAATGTATAAGTTTTACTCACGACTCACCCCAATAAGTTGCAATTATTTATGCATAGTTATAGCAATATGATCTGATTGAATTTCATTAGATAACATTACTTAATAAACATATTTTGTGTTTTAAAAATAAAACATTGTATTACTTGAAAAGTTTGTAAGGCTGAATATACTATGTGGAACGATGTAGCTATATATTATATTAATAAGTATTCATATAATATAGATTTCGTATACTCTTTATTAAAATATCATATATTTCTGCTAAAAACAAGTCATTCATACAATAAAAGTCTTCTATAAACAAAGAAATTTATTTATAGTAACTAAAAAAGCTCCATGAATGATAATGTAATGGTAGAGAATTCATAACGATATTAAATCGTCGTACTGTTTTCAAAACGACAATTATACTTATTGAAATATTATTTTTTATAATTATGGATATAATTACTTTAGAATATTAAAGCTGGCGAAAAGAAACTCCACGCAACCATAAACGAACAACAAACAACTAGTAATAAGCAACTAATAACTATTAACTAGCAACTAGTAACCATTAGCTAGCAACTAATAACCATCAGCTAACAACTAATAACCATCAGCTAGCAATGAACAATAAACAACTAGCAACTAGTAACTAACAATCATCAATTATCAACCACTAACAAACCATCTGATTGCAGATCAACTGTTCTGTAAATTGAGCAATACCTGCATAAAACTCAATCATATTTAGTATAAAAAGAGGATGTCCTTAAAACACCCTCTAATTTATAGTAATAATAAACTATCAAACTTTATAATTTTTAATATTATAATTTTAAATTATTTCTTCATCGTATCAGATAATATCTTATTAAATTTGCAAGCATTCTCATTGCCTAGGTCACAACCTTTTTCTGATATATGCAATGCTTGATCGTAGTCAACTGCTACACCCTCACCTATCGCATGCATCATCGCAAGATTTACACAACCATCCGAATAGTTCGCATCACAAGCCTTGCTATAAAACTCAACAGCTTTCTTAGAATCCTTAGATACACCTTGACCGTTTGCATATATTAATCCAAGTTCAAAACAACTCTTAGTATTGCCACTAATACACTCTTTATTATATTTTTCAATAGCTTTACTATCTGCATGTAACACCGAAACATTCACTAACGCAAGAAACATAAACATAAACGCTACTGTAAAAAACTTCATATATAAACTCCCTTTCTTAAAAATCATCATCTAAGTGTATACGAAATAACTTAGATTGAAAAGCTATTAATCATTTTTTATAATAGAAAAAGGAGATTATAAAAACCTCCTCAATTTATATTTATAATAAATTTTCTATACTCTAATATCTTATATTTAAAATAACTAAAATTATTTACGCTCTACTTCTTCCTGTATCATTTTATTAATCTCACAACCTTCTTCATCTTTAAGGTCGCAACTCTTCTTTGATAAACTTAATGCCTTCTTGTAATCAACTGGAAGACGCTCACCTATCGCATACATAATCGCAAGATTATTGCAACTTGCAGTAAATCCTGCCTTGCAAGATTTGCTATAAAGTTTGCTAGCCTTTTTATAATCAGCAACTACACCTTTATTGCTCTCATATATAACTCCAAGATTAAAGCAAGCTCCTAAATATCCACCATTACATGACTTCTCATATAACACTACTGCCTTTTTATAATCAAATGGAACATCAATACCCATCGCATATATAACACCGATCTCAAAACAACTCTCAGGATTTCCAGCACCACACGCTTTATCAAATAACTCTATCGCTTTTTTACGATCAACTGCTACTCCATCTCCATTATAATAACAACTTGCAAGATTGTAACAACCATCTACAACGCCACCTACACAAGATTTTTTATATAACTCACTCGCCTTTTTATAATCTACAGGAACGCTATCGCCTTCAAAATACATTACGCCAAGATTGAAGCAACCTATAAAATCTCCACCATCGCAAGCCTCACTAAATTTACCAAATAACTCTTTGTCATCTGCATATAGTACTGAAATATTAATTCCTAAAACTGATAGAAACATAAAAACAATTGCAAAAAATTTCATCGTAAACCTCTCTCTATAAATAACGTTGTGAATTATTATATGATATATCAGAACTCATAAAGTTAATACCTATATTTTAAATCAAACACTTACATACCTATCGCTCACTTCAAATAATATCTATTATTAAATTATTATAATAGATATTAACCAATATAATTGACTTTTTAATCTATATATGAAAGAATAAAGTAAATTATACGATATTAGTGTTAATGTCATATAATGAGAATACAGGAGCGACGCAATTTAAAGTCAGCATGATTTTCCTATATTTATCTATGCAACACACAATACTAGACACTGGGGCGCAAGATGAAGATGTTCAAAAACCGTTTCGTTTTAAAATTGTTTTACTCGATCGTAATTATATTTCTATTTACTGCATTTTCACTTTTAAACTCGTAAAGCAATAATTATAAAATGTAATCTATAATATATAATTTGATATACAAAAATATTATCTAAAATAAATAAGAGTACTGTACTTGAACCCATGTTATATAGGTGAGTTGATAGTCTATATTGATATAACATAAGTGATGTGATAAGTATGGAAAATGAAATTAAAATTGAAATTGAGTTTAGAAATATTTTAGATACTGATAGAAACACTCAATTTAAAATTCGTGATTGGCGTAATCATTATGGTGTACGCAAATATCTATTCAACACCAATATTATAACTAAAGAAGAACACTCTAACTTGCTTGTTTCATTAAAAAACAATAATGAACATCTCTGCTTTATTGCGTATAAAAACAATATACCTGTGGGTGTTGTTAATACTATAAAAATTGATGCCATCAATAAACAATGTGATATTGGTATATTTTTAAACACTGATTACTTTTTTCAAGGTTTAGGTTCACATATATATCAACAATTTATAGAGTATGTTTTTAGTAATCTTGCTATTGAAACAATAAACTGCGAAGTGTTAGATGATAATATCTCATCTTTAAAACTACATAGAAAAACAGGTTTTACAGAAGATATAAAAAGAAATGAGATTATCCATTATAATAATAAAATAAATATCCACCTCTTTGAAATATCTAAACAAACGTGGCTGACCATCAGGCATAAAAAAAACAAACAGCTTTCTATATAATAAAAATTCATTCATCTATCGACTGAGTAAAATTATATTTCACTCAACAAGAAAATGTTTTAATTTGTTAAAAACCCTTTATCTCTGACTTGTAAGGATGTTTAAATCTATAAGTTTTAATATTTGATTTTGAAAATATGTTGAAAAAGTTATTTAAATTACCATAATTGGATATCATAGTAAAAACCGCATAGAGTATAAAATGCCCAAGGCCGGACTTGAACCGGCACAGCCTTGCGACCGAGGGATTTTAAATCCACAATGCTTCATTGCGATATAATCTATTTAGTTAGTTTTCATAGGTACACACCCCAGTATTAAAAAATGTTAGATATCTATTCATAACATAGCTTTTCTATCTCTGCAACTCTTTTCTTTAGATTTCCTGATAAATATAACTCAGTCATCATTAAAGAACTATGACCTAATTGACTTTGTATTACTGGAACTGGAACGCCCTTCTCCATCAAATGTGTTGCAAATGTACGTCTTAAATCATGAAACCTTATACTCTCTAAGTTTGATTTTTTCTTAGCACTTCTAAATGATCTATCAAAATAACTACATGTAAATATTCTATCATTACTTGTTGGATATAAATTCATAAACTCATTTATTATCTTCCAACACTCAGAATGAATAGCTACTACCCTACCCTTTTTTGACTTAGTCTCATCTGCTCTAAGTGTATAAACGTTGTCCTTTAATCTTGATTTCATCATGAAAACAACCTCTGAATACCTCATACCTGTATATAAGGCAATTATAACAATATAATATAACTCTGTGCTTCTGCTTAATTTACAATGGGTTAATAACCTTTTTATGTCCTCAAAGGATAAAACTATACTGCGTGGATCTTCTTTATATTTCCTAATGTTTCTAATAGGATTAATAACAAGAATCTCATCTCTTATAGCATAATTAAACATAGCACTTAACATAGATCGATACCTATTAACAGTCGCACTACTTATATCCCTATCTTTCTCTATCTGTAAAAGAAACTTCTCTGCATCCATATGCTTAATCGTAGTGATTTCCATATTTGAAATATCATACAACCTAACGATACGAAACATACCTACATCATGATTAAAGTTTTTCACCTTTCTACGCTTTAAAAATAAATACTCTTTGTAAACTGTTTCAAAATAATCTGATAATATCATAGAACCCTCCAATATATTAATATATTGATATTATCAGTTAAGTGTTTATTAACAAATTATTATTTTTCAATTTCATTCTCTTCTTTAGATTTAGATACATTTTGTTTAACGTTTTCTAGATCTTTATTTTGTTTAACCATTTCATCTTTTACAGCTTCTTTGCCTCTAGATTTTGCCATATCGTTAAAATCGGTTAAGCCTTTATCTTTCTCTTCTTGGGTGAAGTTTGGTACAACAACTTTTCCACCAACAAGATCGGCTGCTTTTTGTGCAAATGTTACTCCTGGATTATCAGCACGATTATGATCGTTATCTGCAGCTATAGTTATCTTCAGATCATCGCCGTATTTAGCACGAAGATTTTCAGCAACAGCTGGAAGATTACCTGCATCCATCGCTGCAACTGTGGGTATTTTAGTTGACTCATATACGGTTGCTGCAGTTGAGTAACCTTCAGCTATAATGACTTGATCTTTGATACGATCGTTGAATGAGTAAAAATTCCCTTTCTTTTCTCCACCAGATATAAAGCTTTTGTTACCTTCATTATCGATGCGTTGGAATGTACGAATTTTACCTTCAGAGTTGACTAGAGGAATAATTAATGCACCTTTGTCATCAACTTTAACTTTTTGATGAGCTCTAACATCTTTGTTCTGTAGGTATGGATGATCGTTACCAGCGACTTTAAATTTAGATGATATTAAACCTTGTGCAACTTTAGCTTTCTTGTCGTATAGTTCTTGTTGTTCGATTTTACGTTCTTGTTTATGCGTATCGATATCGGCTTTGAATGCTGTATATTTCTCTCCTGACATTTCACCGTAAGTTGCTTTTTCACCAGTTTTCCAATTTTGGATAAAACCTGCTTTACCGTTTGAATCATTGTAACAAACGTATGATCCATCTTTAGCGTTAGGTTTACCACCGACTACTGATACACGATGAAATGCACCATCAGCAACTAGATCATCGATGATTAAACCTTTGTTGGTTGCAAACTCTTTGAAGGTAACTTTATCTGTATCGATTGCGAGTGATTTTTCTTTATCTTCAAACCATTTAGATGGGTAATCTTTGATGTTGGAGAAAGATGGTGCGTACCATTCTTTACGTTCGCCATCAAAATAAGCACCAAGTTCTTTCGCTTGATTTTTCTCACTGAATGGAACGTTTAAATAGGTTGAGTTCATGATTGTGATTTTATCTTCTTTCATAAAATCTTTGAAGTCGAATAGATTGCTACCTTTTGGAGCGTACCACGTTTTATGCTCTTTGTTCCATTTAGCACCTAGTTCTGATGCTTGATCTTTCTGCTCATACTTTACGTCTAGTTTAGTATCAGCCATAGCTTTAAATTCTGACATAATAAAACCTCCCATAATAATTATTAATTGCTTCTAATAATTACTACAAGAGGTGTAACAAATATGTTTAATCCAAAATAAAAAGAATAGAGGCTGGCATACAGTTTACTATTATTATTTTGTAACATTATCAAAAAGTTAGTTCTGACTTTTTACAATTTTTTATATTGGAGTAACGAAAAGAGGATATTAAGATTCATTTTTCTCCAAAATAAAAAGGATAGAGGCTAATCTATCCTTTGAAAATTATATAAACATACTTATCAAAATAAATAATGTTGTTTGTTAAATACTAGTATTTAAAGAATTTGTCATCTTTGCTAAGTTCTAAAATTATATAAGTTTCATAATTTTTATAGAATTTCACTTTGTCTCTTATAACAGGTATAATTAATTGTCCATCTAATGAGTTAGCAATATCGAAAATCTCTTTAATTGTTGGTTCATCTGAGGGTTCAAATATATCAGTTGCAGCAAACTTAGGAGCTATGATATTCAATTCATCAATAAAAGAAATATATGCTAAATCAAAAAGAGTTATTATTCCTTTTTCTTTACCTGTTCCAATTTCAGTTAAATCCTCTAACTTATAAGGACCTTCGTTAGTTCTGTCATTAACCCAAACTTCTTCTTTATACACTGTATTCGTATACTTTTTAAAAATAGTATTAAAATGTTTTAAATTTTGATTTTCATTTTGAGAAATATTGAGAGCCATCAATTGTTGATCAATAGCAGACATTTCTTTTTCCAAACTCTTCCATTCGCTAAGCACAGAAGTTAATTGTTTTATTTCTGCTAAAATTTGAATATTTCTATCTGAAAATTTCACATACTCTTCTAATGTTTTATTTTCTTTCAAGATATATAATCCATCTAACTTTTCATTAAAAGCTTTTTCTATATTTTTAGTTTTTAAAAGTTCCTTAGTTTTTAGTAATAGAGAATCTTTTAGGAATTTAACTCTATGAGACACGGCAGAATTATGAAATTTTAAAGTTTCTTCAAAAGTTTTGTTTAGACTAGAGTTATAGATCTTCATTTCTTCATAAAGAGATTTTACAAGGCTTACATTGATATCGCTGGTATCATTACTATATTTATTGATGCTATATTTAATATTGTCTATCTCTGTTTCAATAAACAATACTTCTTGAATATATTTATTACGTTTATCAAGTAAATCTTTATATTCATCAAATTCTTTAGAAGGTGTATTTTCTTTAAAAAATTCATTTATTATTTCTTTTGGTTCAACCATAGATGTAGTTAGGTTCTTTAAATTACATTCTAACTCAGTGATAGATGAGTATCGATTATTAAGATAAATAATCTCTGTATTTCCCTTTTTATTCAGAATATTTAATCTCTTTTCTTCGGAAATAATATCCGCAGAATTTGAAAGAAAAAGTCTATCATGGATGGATCTTCCATTGATCTTATCGTTTCCATAATAAAACTTTAGAGCATCACCAAGAGAGTTTGTATCAGTTCTTAAGAATTTTTTAATTAGTTCTCTAAAAGAAGGAGATTTTTCTCTGTCTCCAAAAAATATTGCTTTTAGATTACCTGTTAATTCAGTTAGCGTTATTTCATAGCCATCCCAATGAATTTTAGTTTTTTTTTCATCGTCACCATTTCTTTTTTTTACAATTAAGAACCTTCTACAAATAGTATGAATATGCTCAGCACATTCAATTACTAACTCAAAACTAATCTCATTGTTATATAAAAAATCTCCCATAATAGTATTATCATACGATTTGCTTGAATTATCATACATTTCTTTAACTTTTGCACCTAAACAAAAATCTATACTTTTTAAAACTGTTGACTTTCCAAAACTATTAGATTCGTTGTCTAAATTATCTGTGTTAGTAATTAGGTTTAACCCTTTGCGAAAGTGAATTTCTCTTATTCTTTTACCTGTTTTTTCATTTCTTATTGTAAGTTTTTTTAAATACATATTTCTATCTCACCATTTTTAGAAAGTTGAACTTTATTATTTAGAAACAAATAATCCATAAGTAATATAAATTGAGGGAATGTAATTTTTTTACCCTTGTGCTTAGCTTTGTAAAAATCAAAAAAACCAAGCAAATCATTCTTCATAAGTTTATATTTTTTTATAAGTGAAAGAAATATAAAGCCCTGATAATACAAAGAATATTCTGGGTTTCTCCTGTCATCTAATATCATTTTTTCTCCAAAATACCACACTCTAAAAATACGTAGGCTGTGATTATTTCCAATACCAATTCATCATGTGCATCCCAAGAGCTGTGTTTTTGAATCTCATTCATAAAATGATTTACGATACCTGTTAAAACGTCATCGGCATTAATTTTTTCTTCTTTATAGTAATCTTGGAATCTCTTCTTATAAGTATGTTTAAAAATCTTTACAAGATCGGTTGTGCTATACCCATCGCTACTATCACTATCACAACAGTTTTCTATGTCTTTGTACTGTCCAGCTATAGCATTTATTCGTTCAATCCATTTTTTACCAATTTTATTTATATCTATTTTTTTTAGAAACTCTACTGAAGTATTTATTGGTGATGTGTCGATACTTAGATTTAGTTTAAATAATTTATTAATTGTTTTCTTGAGATCACATTTAGTTACTCTCGTTGGATAAATATTGGTTGTGTCCCCAATATATTTATTACCACCAACAGTATCTCCTATGCCAAGATGTGTTTGAGTAGAGCTATAACAAATGTCCTGTTTTTTATCTTTATCCATTGGTGCCTCTAAGTTTATTTGTCATAAGTGAAGATATCTAATAATTATGCTTATTACCACCAACAGTATCTCCTGTACCGCTATGAGTTTGTTTCAAGTTGTTTTTTTCAATAATATTATTTCCACCTTTACCAGTTGTCTGGTTGATGGTATTGATTTCAAGCACTTTTACTCTTGCTTTCAGTTTACATTGGGAGATAGTCACGACTATTGTAATTAATGATGCTGCTATACTCAAGATCAAAGAAAGATGTTCCATACTAGTCCCCTGTTAAGCTATATTACTCTACGACATAACTATAATATTATAATTATATATTTTGTAATACAGATTGTCCAATATATTCAACAAATGTAATACTTCTATCACTATGTTACCATCTAGTAGTAATTAATATAACTAGTAGTACTGCTTGAAAAAGTTAGTTCTGACTTTTTACAATTTTTTATATTGGAGTAACGAAAAGAGGATATTAAGATTCATTTTTCTCCAAAATAAAAGGATATAAGTTAATCTATTATTTAAATGCATAGTTTTATATTACTATATTTCATTAATCCTTCAAAGTCTTTTCACGTCCAGTCAAATAATCATATATATTCATAAAACCCTATAAACATCCATATGTTACACCTCTCGTAGTAATTAATATAATTAGTTACTACAGCTTGAAAAAGTTAGTTCTGACTTTTTACAATTTTTTTATTTTGGAGAAACATATATGGCTTTAGCAAGGTTAGTGTCAGCGTCGCAAGCAAGTTCATACTACTATGAGAGTGATCCGATAACCTCTCCTAATGATGAAAGTGAGAACTCTCTATGGCAAGGATCGCTCGCTCAAGAACTCAACTTATCAGGGGCTGTTAAAGCCGAAGATTTTAAAGCACTACTAGCAGGGCATGATACTAAGTCCGATAAAATTCTAGTCCAAGCAGGAGTGAATAAAGAACATCGTGCTGGCATTGATCTCGTGTTCTCTGCTCCTAAATCAGTATCGATAGTCGCTCTACATCTAGGTGATGAAGCCGTGATCGATGCTCACAATCAAGCAGTGATAAAAGCTCTAGATTATGTTGAGAAAAATTTAATCCAATATAGAGCATTCGATCGTATGACTAAAGAGATGTTCAAAGTGAAATCAGATAATATGGTTGTTGGGACATTCGTTCATTCCACAAGTAGAAGTAATGATCCTCAACTACATACCCATTCAGTAATCCTAAATATTACTAAAACTAAAAACAAAGATTTTAAAGCTATATCAAATGAACTAATCTTTAGAAATCAAAAATTAATCAATAACATCTATCAAAATGAACTCGCTTTAAACATCCAAAATTTAGGATATAAAGTTGATAACTATGATAACAAGTTCGAAATATCAGGAGTTGATGAAGAAGCAATTAAAGCATTCTCTAAACGATCAGTAGAAATTCAAGAGACATTAACAACACTCAAAGAAACTCATAAAGATCTATCAGAGGAAGAGCTGAAAGATAGAGCGACACTCCAAAGTAGAGATAATAAAACTCATGATTTAACTAAAGATGATCTAAAAGATAAATGGGAGAAAGAGTTTTCTAAAGATTTGATTAATCCAATAAAAGAAGAGATCAAAGGAGCTGATAAAGCTGATATAAATGATGATACAGCAGTTGATTATGAAACATATAGCAAAGCAATCATAAGTGATGCTATCAAAGAATTAACAGTGAGTGAAGCTACATTTTCTAGAGCTC
>CAMRCY010000049.1 GCA_947041165.1 uncultured Deferribacteraceae bacterium
GAATTGTATTATATTAAATTGCATTAAAAGTAATATGGTTAAAATTAATTAAGGCGAAGTTGATAGTTAGTTAATTATAAATTAAGATTGAGTTAAACCGAAAATTATTATTGTTTGAAAGTACATAAGAGTAAGTTAATCATTAATTTAACATTAATACTAACACTAATACGAATACTAGCACTAATACTAACATTAACACTAACACTAATACGAATACTAGCACTAATACTAACATTAACACTAACACTAATACTAAAAACACTAAAAACACTAAAATGATTGGTATTACTTAATAGCACTTATTAGGTATCTTCAAAGTTTTCGAAATATTTATGATACTAAAAAATAGAGTTTGTTACGGTTATTAAATATATAATTAAACAATCACACAACTGTTAAATTATGAAAATATAGTGAAAAGTTTTCTCTATAAATCATTAGAAGTTTTTTGAATGTCTTGAAAACTTTTATCATCGTCTAATAATATATTTGAACAGCTTCTAAATCTTTCTTTTAAGAATATAGAGAAATCTCTTTCCTTAAATATATTTATCGCTTGAACTCTACTATCTCCAGATGAATAAATAATCTTGTCTTGATAATCTTTAGGTATAAATCCTAACGTAATCATCGAGTCTATCAGTCCATCAAAATGTTCTGCTGTTAAGAAAACGATATTAGATAGTTTTAATATATTTAAACCAGTCCATTCAATTACAGAAAGTATATGTAATCTTATTTGATAAACTTGATCTAGTTGATCTTGTGTTAAGATGATCTCGGCACTACGTTCTCTATGGATATAAAAACCTGTTGGTGTGTCTGATCCGATCAATTTTAATGCTGTTGTAAGGTCGATTTTATTATTTAATAACTCAGTACGATTATTAAGTTTAAATTTGTTATCAATAATTCCTTTGCTTTTCATTAACGATATAAGCTCTAACATAGATGCTAAAGTAAGTGAGTCTGGTGAAAATTCTTGTTTAAGCACAGCTTTTATAGATAGGTCTGAATTAAAACTTAAAATAGGATTTTTACCTAAAGGGAAAATAGAACTTATATTTATGGTTGATAATTTATGTGATGCAAGTTCAGTAATATTTTTTGCATTCAAGAAATATATTTTATCAAGCATATCAAGCGATATAATAAGTTTATTATTTGAGTCTGATGAAAGCAATCTAAAAAACCTAATAATATCGTGGTTATCTTTATAAGGCATCACAACTTCGCACAACATGGTGCCTATTTCAAACCTGGTATAATTTATCATATCCATAAATGTTTCAGTGTTATCTACATGAAATGTTTCAGTAACGATTAATATCCTATCTATATTTTTAACATTTAAAACATCGTGAATAAAATCAGGCACAAGATTGTTTTGTATAAGTGTTGTAAGCTTCTCTTCAGTTTTGCTTGATCCTTCCATAAAGATAGTATCAAGTGCTGCTGAATAGCAGTAGTAACGAATAGATTTTCTCTGTTGAATAAGAATTATACAATCAGATACGCCTTCATATTTCGCATCATCAGGTCTTTCTTTAGTGCCACCACCACGCTTAATATCGTTACTGTTCTTAGTTGTGTTATCTATCAGTGGTTCTGGTATTTCGTTGGTATAATGAGTAGGAAAATCTTCGATTGAAGGTAGATCATCGTTATCAGTTAGATTAATTGATGAGTGATTATCAGTTGATGAGTGATTATCATCGTCATGAGTTATATTTTCAGCTAAAGTCATATCAAGCAAATCTATTACAATGTCAGATTTAATTGAATGTTGACAAGCAAGACGATAGTCGTTGCTAACATTTATATCAGCTAAAATAAGTTTATCCTTATAAGAAGGAGATGGCACATTTTTACCGATAAAAAGTATCTTACATTTACCACACTGTCCCGAACCTTTACAAAGTGTATGGGTAACAATTTTTTCATCAATTAGAAATTGATACAAGTTCTTTCTAGACAAAGTTCTAAATACTTTATCTATATTATTTATCTTAACTGATACTTCTTTTTTAGTGAAAAACATAATACAACTCACTTAATAGATATATATTTATTACAAAACGAGATCCTAAATAATATAGTATTTTATAATTGAATAAAAATCAAACAGTTATTTTAAAATTGATATAAAAATATAGTTTTAGTCAATCATGTAAACAGTTTATAGTTTATATTTTGAAAGATAGAGTTTTTATTCTCTAATTTTTCTAAATATTTAGAATCAAGATGATTGTCAGAAACCATCGTATATAATCTCAAAAAATTATTTATATGTTCTTTTGTTCTAGCTGTTGAATATTCATTAGCCGTCCCTGTGGTCACTAAAAACGCCCAATCTGAGGCTTGACAAAGCATTAACTCTCTCGCCATCTGGTTCAGAAATCTTGTTTTTAAGGAATCGGTACCATCTTTATACTCTTCAGCAATTTTTACCATGCTATTTGCCATGAAATGCAGATGTCTATAAATCCATTCATTTCCTGTATTAAGCCAAACTTTATAATACCCCTCATCTCCCCAAGAAGATGGATTAAGGTCTACAATTTGATTAGTAGGAAATTCGTTTAAATATTCAATAGGAGTAATAGGTTTTACTGTATCAGACTTATTCATCTCTCTAAAAACGTTGAGTAGAAAATCTGGGCCTTCAAACCACCAATGTCCATAAAGTTCTGCGTCGTACGGAGATACAATAAGTGGAGATCTATCGATAATTTCAGCGATTTCTTGAACTTGTTTCTCTCTTTCAGCCACAAAATGCACAGCGTGAGATACAGTTTTTTGATATGCAATCTCGGGTTGATACACCTCTTTAAAATCCATCTCACCAGTGATACGGTGATATTTAAGTCCAGTAAAAACACGCACTCCGTCAGGAGATATATATGGTTTTATATATTCATAATCTAAATCGTATCCTATATCTCTATAGAAATCTCTATAATACACATCACCAGGATATCCTTCTTTAGAGCTCCACACCTGTTTAGATGAGTAGTAATCTCTTGCGAAAGCTGCAACGCCTGCTGAGGTATATACTGGTGCGTATGAGCCGTATTTTGGTCTAGGAGAAGAGAATAGTACGCCGTGGGTATCTATAAAGAAATATTTTATTCCAGAGTCATTAAGCACATCTTCAAGTCCAGAATGATATGCACACTCAGGCAACCATATACCTTCAGGACGTTTGCCGAAATGTTTTTCATGCGTTTGAGCTGCGAGTTCAATTTGTGCACGCACAGCTTTATAGTTGTTCATAAGTGGAAGATATCCATGAGTTGAGCCACAAGTGATAATCTCTAAATTACCTTTATCTTGAAAATATCTATATCCGTTTAAAACAGATGAATTAAGGTCTTTCAGATAGTACGATCTAATTATTTCAAGTCGCTCTCTATACATCATAGCAACAGGTTGATAAGTTGTATCATCTTTAGTTCTTATTAGCTCTTTATCTGCGAGTTCAATTGATCTATCTAAATATGTAAGATACTTTTTTTGTAATGATGGATCAGAAAGCATCTCAGCTAGTGGAGGTGTTACAGAAGATGTTAGACGAAAGTAGACACCTTCATTCTCCAGCTTTTTCATATTCATAAGTATAGGTATATATGTTTCTGTTATTGCTTCAAATAACCATTGTTCTTCGAGGAAAAAATCGTAATCAGGATGTTTTACAAATGGTAGATGAGCATGCAGAACAAGCATCCAATATCCGTTCATAATTATTTATCCTTCATAAAACTTGATGATGAAACAGCGTTAACGGTTGTTAACTGTCTCAAAATAGTTTTATGCATTGTTTGACTAGCACCTAAATCTTTTTTATGCAATCCTGATAATCCGTATAATTTATCTATATTATGCCCTATAGTCATCCAAGTTTCATCATCTATAATAGGAGAAACTTTATCGGCAGGCATTCTGATACTATTTGATTTTAGTATAGAGTAGAACACACCGTTTGCATCAATAAATCCAAGTTCAGCCCATAGAACAATAGATGGAGCATAGATATCAAAGAACCAGTTTCCAAACCTTGATACTTGAACAGAAGATATTTCATCAGTTGATAGATCATCTGCTTGTTTATATAATTTTAATATTATTGGTGCATTTTCAAGTTTATATTGTTGTCTAACTTTATAAATAGTGTTATCACTAAGTTCCCAGTACACATATTCTTTAGATGGATCAACAGGCAAGATTACGAGTGTGTCCATATTATAATACTCAGGAATAGGGTATTCATCTTTTTTGATTTGGAAAATAGTTACAGGTTTCTTATTTTCATATCCGATGTTAGATGATGGAGCGACAGCTGTTTTTTTCGATTTACTGGTTGCAGATAGACTATTATCATCAGTTGACGCAGTTGTATCTTTACCGCCAAAATAAGGTTGAAGTGCTTTAATCAGTTCATCTTTTAGAAGTTTACTTCTATTTGGAATAGCTTTTTCTACAGCGAGTTTCATTAACTCTATTTTCGTAAGCTTTTTCAATTCCATTATGCATTCCCCCTTACTAACACTTTATTATATAATTCTTCGTATGATTTTGTAGGTTTATCCCAAGAGTTGTCAATACTCATAATTTTTTTAACAGTAGCATCATAATCTTTAGATTTTACTAAGGCTATAGCTTTGTTTAATGTTTCAAGCAACGCTGTTTTTGAGAAATCTTCAAACAGAAACGCAAGCCCTTGACTGTGTGCTTCTTTTACAGAATCAATTGCAGCACCAGTTGCTCTCACAACAGGTATAACTCCGTAAACTTGAGCGATAGATATTATCAATGCTGAAGGTTCATAAAGCGATGTAGATATAGCGATATCTGATCCTGCGATTAAGTTATGAGCATCATCACGAAAATATCCTTTAGTAAATTTAACATTTTTTGTTTTTGCAGCGATCTCTTTAAATATAGCATGATAATCAGAACTGTTATTTGCAACGATCAGAAAGTTACACTCTAATTTTTCAAGATCAGGTATAGCGTCGATAATTAACTCAACACCTTTAGCAGGGGTAAGTTTAGATATAAAAGAGATAACTGGATAATCGTTATTAAAACCGAACTCTTTACAAAGTTGTTCTTTACATTTTCTTTTTCCAGATATATCGTTCGATGAATAATTTGCAGCGATAAATTTATCTTTCTCAGGGTTCCATCTGTTACGATCTATACCTGATGATATCCCATCTAGTTTATCAAAGTGAGGAGTAAAAAGAGCACTAAGTCCTAGATCTAAATTATTACTCACAAGTTCTTTTGCAAAAGTAGGTGACACAGTTATTAGATAATCAGCCGACACAAGTCCACCTTTAACAAAGCTGATGCTATCGTAATACTCCATAAAATCGATATTGTAAATATCCCACGGTAGATTTAATGTTTCTAACGAAAACTTGCTAAACACTCCAAGAGAATCTACAGAGTGAAGAGTTAAGATCGTTTTACATTTTAGATCAGAGTAATGTATATTTTTGTAAACAGGTATTAACGAACATTGCCAATCATGGCTATGCAGAATATCAACATCGATATCGTGATATTTTATATAATTTAATACCGCCTGACAGAACGTGCCGAAACGGATATCGTTATCAGAGTAATCAAAACTACCAGTTGCATATAAGCCTATACGATTAAATAGTTCATCATTTTTGAAGAATAAATAAGTGACATTAGCTTGTACCGTTTTATATATTTCATATTCATAAACTTTATAGCCAGCATCAACCCATGTTTTTAATCCAGTTGATATGATATCATGTTTCTCTATATTAATTGCAGAATATAATGGAGATATAACTGTTATATTATGTTTTTTAGCAGCAAGGTTCATCGGAAGAGATGCAACGCACTCCGATATACTTGATGTTGATGAATATGGTTGTACTTCAGGTGTTACGTGTATGATTTTCATGTGTTTACAACCTCCCTTAAATGCTTAGGATTATTTTTTATTTATGTTGTGTTTTTATACGTATGATAAAAATACATACAACTCTAAAAACGATAATCCGTGGATAAAACTTTTAATGCGTTAATACTTATAAACTTTTCAAATGACAACCTGACTATAAAACTACTAAGGCAAAATGCGTCTACAACCTTTTAAAATAATAATATATATATAAAACTATTAATTATATATTATCATAGAGAGCACATTTTATCAAGATGTTCTACTCTTAATTGACTCTTTTTAACGTAGCTAAAACACTATACTCTATGTTTTATTGAGTAATTAGCAGGTTTAAGATTTCAGAATACTATATTTGAATAAGAATAAGTATGTGTGATTAATCAAATTTTGTTTATTTTATAGTAATATAAAAAACCGTAGCACAATTAAATTTATTTACTCACGTTATATAATAACAGTTTCTATCAAATATATATAACTTAATTTTAAGGTGTATACTGTTCACTAAGTTAACTTTTTGCATTTATATAATAACAACTTCTTTCAAATATCTGCAACTCTCTTCAGGCGTTACAGGGTTGATATCAATACCTGTGACTTTTTCAAATGCAGAGTAAGGAGTGATAACTGGTTTCAGTTCTATACTCCAGTGATAAGCTTTATCTACATTTTTAAACGGGTTATTATCACTCTCTCTATTAGCAGTTGGAGGAGCAGTGCGTATAGCCATTGATACCGCTGGTGTATCTAATAATAGATCGTATCTAATATAAATATCACGAACAAGTTCAGCTAGTTGAGGAATAACATTATCTGAAATATGTTCATAACTAGCAGAGTGATGTTTAGGATAAATAGTTACTTCAAATGCTGATGAAGAGTATGGAACAATTGCGATGAAATCATGATTTTCATTTACAACTCTAGCACCAGATTTATACTCTTGCTCTAAAACATCACAAGTTAAACATCTACATTTTTTGCCGTAATGTTCTGATGCGATAACTAATATATCTTTTATTTTTCTAGGTATAAGTGGCATCGCAATAAGTTGAGAGTGTGGATGATTTATTAATGCTCCAGCTGATTTGCCTATATTTTTGATACCTACAAAATATTTTAAACGTGTATCATTCATCAGATCAAGAATTCTATATTTATATGCTATAAACAGATTTATAATTTCTTTCTGTGTATAGGCAGACAAGATATCACCATGTCTATTGCTATCAATAATAATTTCATGAGCACCGATACCGTTAACACAATCGTAATATCCTTCACCACTTCTAGTAACGTTTCCTTTAATACCGAATAGAGGATATTTATTAGGAACAACTTTCGTTGCCCAGTTAGAACTATTTTCCTCATTCAGTCTATAGATCTCATATAGTTTAGCAACATCATCTCCGCAGAATGGACAAAATGATGCATAATCATATTGATTATTGTTATCTTGTAGAGAGAAATCTTCTAACCTACGTCTGCGTTCGCTCGCCACTACTGAGTAACTATTTTTTAGTGGATCATACCTTATTTCTGACATTTAAACTCCTTACTGTCCTATAAATCTTCAATATAGAATTTGCCTTTAAATGATAATGATGTATTAAAGTCTATTTTTGCTAATATTGCAATACCTTGAATAGTTAATTCTACTCCAAGCTCTGATTGTGAAACAGTGTGAACAAGAAAACTTCCAAGTTCAACCTCGTTAGCATACTCTAATATTATATTTTTAGCTGTGTAGTCATCTTTAATAATAAATTTCTTTCCAGTTAAGATTGTATGTCCATCAATTTTTTCACCGTTAATTGTAACGGCTTCACTGTTTGCAAAATGGAAATTCATCTCACTTACATATTGACACTCAAAAGGTGATGAAGCTTTAATATTAAACTGAAAATTTATTATATCATTTGCACAAGTATACTCTTTTGACATTACAACAGGAGTAACACCGTATGAGGTATTAAAACTGCCAGCTCTTTTAAAAGTTATTTTATCGTTGTTAAGTTCAAGCTTGCTACATTGATTAACAAAATCACCGATTTCAATAAAGTTTACTCTCTTAAAATTTTCAACCGAGAAATCATATGTGAAATGATCTATAAATGATGATCTATCGTACCAATCATATTCAAGAAAATCTTTCACACATGAGTCAATTTCAAGATTACTATCGTGTATGTTTTTCACTTCATCGATTTTACATTCAGCATTATTTTCAGTATCCACAAAGTTGATATGAGAATGGTATCCCTCTTTTCTACGAGTTAAAGTATTTAAAATATTAAAAGGTTTCTCTTTAAGTTCTAAAGATGTTAATTGTCCATTATTTTTAGATGAAAATAGTGCGTTATATTTAGCACCTATATAATATGCTTCATCGTATCCATCAAGATCTATATCACTGATCTCTATTGTGTCAGGCTTAATTCTCTCTAATTCTTCAAATCTTTTCTGCGTTAATATGATAGATCCCCAAAGATTATTTCTAAGGTTAGGAAGATATAATCCACCAAAAAGTCCGTGCCATAAAGCATCATTGCACTGTGATTGATATAGATGTTCTTTAAACACTTTATCATTTTTATGTTTTCTACCTTTTAATGAAAGGTTAAGTGCTTTTTTATGTATTCTATTAGCTTCACTATATTTAATAAGAAAGTTTTTCCAAACTCCACCTCTAACGTAAGTATCAATATCGGTATCGTTAATATTCATGTTAGATATATTATGTTTTAGAGTATCTTTTATGCTACTAAATTTATCGAAACTATGAGCGTTTAGTGACCATTCACCCATCTCAACATAACTAGTTATCGGCATATAGATTAACCCTTCAGGCTTAACGGTTTTTATAATATCTCTATAATGTGCAAACTCTACATCATCACTTGATACGATCGTTTCAATAAATCTATCTAGCCAACCTTTCTCGTACACCCATTCATAAGTAGATGGCCATAAACCAAATTTTTCACCGTCGTCAAAATATGTTACAAGTTTAAAATCATCGTTTTTAAGTCCTTTTAGATAATCTAAAATTTCTTCCTCAGGTTTAAAAGGTGTAGCATATCTCATTGTTTTATCAACAGGTAAAATATTTATAGGGTAGCCATCTTGCTCGGTTTTAAAATATCCTTTGATAGCTTTTTCATCAACACCAGCCGTTAGTAGGTGATAATCATCTACAACAACTGTTTCAACTCCACACTCATAAAGATCAGGTATAATGGTTGGATCCCAAACTCTCTCAGTAAGCCATAAACCTTTAGGACGTTCACCAAAATAGTTTGCTATATAATCTGACAATTTATTGATCTGTCCACGTCTATCATCAGATGGAATAGTTGTTAATATCGGTTCATAATAACCACCAGTAAAAAATTCTATCTGTCCATTATCGTAACATTTTTTCATCTTGTTGAAGAGGTCTTTATGATTAACTCTTATAAAATCTAAAAGCCATCCAGAGTAGTGAACTGCAAATTTCAACGATTTATTTTTTAACGCAGCTTCAATAAACGGAGCGTATGAAACTTTTACTGCATAATCTACAACGTGATGAAAATTCTCATAAGGTTGGTGACAGTGAATACCCATTATGAGAGGTAATTTATTTCCCATTTTTGTTCTCCTGATTTATAATAACTATACCATCCAATCAGATTGAAAGTTCTCTATAATATCAACTTCTATTTTATTATATAACGGTGCTTGATCGACAATTTTATTATCTGCTTTTAATACAAACTGAATATATATTTTATCTTTATACAATTCTCTAATCTCTTTTATAGGTATAGATATTTTTGTAACTTTATCAAATAATGCTTTTACACCATTATCTAAATTTATATTTTTATCTCGTACGTTAAGCTCGTAACAATTAGTTTCCTCTTTTGAGAACACATTGATCTGTAATACAATTTTCTCGCCAGGCATATCATTAAATGTTGTATCAAATCTAAGATATAAATTATCACTATCAAACCCATATATAAGTTTTTTAAATATATCGCCACCAGCGTGCATAGATCCAGCATCAGCTTTCAGATCGTATTCGCCTGATGATGACCAATCAAAAAAAGATGTGTTGATGCTATCAATTTTAGGAGTGATATAATATGACGGTTTACGGATACCACCAGTCTTAGATGATTTCTTAATAGGGTTATAAAGATATGCAGGCACATTAAGTTTTAAGAGTTTATATATGTTCACTAAATGCGTTCTAAATAATTTATCAAACACTTCAGATTGAGCTGAAAAATGATCATCTCCAAACCACCAGAACCAATCAGAACCTTCAGATATGTAGAGTTCTTTATAGATCTGTTTAGCTGTATCTTTATCAACTTTAGATATATTGTTTTCAATAGCATTTCTTGTTAACGATATATATTCCCACGCAGTATTTTTCTCACTATGTCCTATCCATATTTTAAAGTTACCCATTATCCACGATCCAGCTTGGATAGATTGAACGGCTTCTTCCGGGATAGCTGTATTGTCTAACACCTCTTTAAAAGTGTCGCAAGATATAAAACTTTCTGACCCTAATCTTTTATATAGTAATGTGAAAAATTCATAAGCGTTATTGTTGTAATACTCCCACGCATTTTCTCCATCTAAAATAACTGATACGTTTGGAGAGAAATTTACTGAGTTATAAATATTTCTTAAATGTCCGATAAAATCTTCAACAGCGTCTTCAACTTTCCAGCTAGAGTATGTGAATCCGATTAGATCTGATAGAAATTTATCCCTAAAGAATATATTAATTTTTTTATCGTTATGCACTTGATAGTGGCGATAATATAATTTATATCTATTCTTAGGATCTTTAAGATTACATTTTAAACTGTTTGCCAAAACTTCTTCATCAGAGGCTATCCATCTAATATCATTTTCACACCAAAGCTCAACTGCTTTCTGACTAATAGAACCTTCAGCAGGCCATAAACCTACAGGTTTAAATCCGAAATAATCTTTAAACTTATCTAAACCTTCTTTAAGATGAACAACTGCATCTTGAGATAGATTATTATCAACATTCGGAATGTTAACATCTTTAAAAGATTCAAATGCAGAATTGATATCGATAAGTAGCGGTGTGATAGGGTGATAAAATGGAGTTGTAGTCAGTTCAATTTTTCCTTCACTCTCTAATTTTTTATGTATGTAGATAACTTTTTCTACCCATTTTGCAAGGTTCTCTAGAAGTTTAAGTTTTTCACTTTCATAAAAATCTCTGCCTTTAATAAGTAGCTCTTTTATATGTGGATCTTCTTGACGAATAAAAACACCAGTCCATGAAAGAAGATATAAAACTTCCAGATCAAGGATGTCATCGTTAGTAAAATTAGAGG
Organism: uncultured Deferribacteraceae bacterium; assembly: GCA_947041165.1. Taxonomy (GTDB): domain Bacteria; phylum Chrysiogenota; class Deferribacteres; order Deferribacterales; family Mucispirillaceae; genus CAMQYB01. The sequence continues at coordinate 11,332 of CAMRCY010000049.1, forward strand.
CATCAGTACCTTTAATATTTTTTAGTTCGTATAACTTATTAAACCTTTCAAGAGGTTTAATCATTGTATATTGGTTCGCCATAAAACATTGATTAATGATAAATTCTTTCTCATCAAATGTTAATGAGTCGACAGTTTTTTTTAGTAGCTGAATAAACTTATCAGGAACATCAAGCGAAGTATAATCTTCAAGCTGTAAAAGTAGCGATGGAACATAGTTAAAGGTTGCCTTAACATTACTGTTCTCAACGTGCCTAGCCATTTCATAGTAATCTTTAATAGCGTGCATATATACCCACGGCATGTGGTACATATTTTCAGAATCGTCCTTATAATAAGGTTGATGTTGGTGCCATAACATAGTTAGATGCAACTTTCTATCCATACAATATACTCACTTTAAATAAATTAGATATATGAGAACAAAAACTATACATTTATGTTAATTATAAAATAAATTATATTTCACGTTAACATAAGTGTAGTTAAATTATAATAAAAATTAAGAACCAAGAACCAAGAACCAAGAACCAAGAACCAAGAACCAAGAACTACTCATTAAGAGCAACACAGTTATACATTTGTTAAAGTATAGTTATCTTTATAGTTGTACGTATCCAACTGCCCAAACTTGCGAACTGCTCAAACTTGCGAACTGCTCAAATATGCGAACTGCCCAAACTTGCCAAATGTCCAAACTTGCCAACTGCCCAAACTTGCCAACTGCTCAATCGTGCCAAATGCTCAATCGTGCCAAATGCTCAATCGTGCCAAATGCTCAAACTTGCGAACTGTCCAAATATGCCAACTGCCCAAACTTTGCGAACTGTCCAAACTTGCCAACTGCTCAAACTTTGTCAACTGCCCAAATATGCCAACTGCCCAAGTGTGCCAACTGCCCAAACTTGCGAACTGCCCAAATATGCCAACTGCTCAAACTTTGCGAACTGCCCAAATATACGAACTGCTCAAATATGCGAACTGCCCAAGTGTGCAACTTCCCAAACTTGCGAACTGCCCAAGTGTGCAACTTCCCAAACTTGCCAACTGCCCAAACTTGCCAACTGCCCAATCATGCCAAATGCTCAAACTTTGCGAACTGCTCAAACTTTGCCAACTGCCCAAACTTGCCAACTGCCCAAACTTTGCCAACTGCCCAAACTTGCCAACTGCCCAAATATGCGAACTGCCCAAATATGCGAACTGCCCAAATATGCGAACTGCTCAAATATGCGAACTGCTCAAACTTGCCAACTGCTCAAACTTTAC
>CAMRCY010000050.1 GCA_947041165.1 uncultured Deferribacteraceae bacterium
TTTTACACTTTTAGGAGCTGTGACACTTTTAGTTACTTTTGCACCCTTAGTGGTTATATCACTCTGAACAGTTTTTACACTTTTAGGAGCTGTGACACTTTTAGTGATTTTTGCACCCTTTGTGGTTATATCACTTTTAGCAGGTTTTACACTTTTAGGAGCTGTGACACTTTTAGTGATTTTTGCACCCTTAGTGATTGTATCACTTTTAACAGTTTTTACATTTTTAGGAGCTGTGACACTTTTAGTAATTTTTACACTCTTTGTGGTTGTGTCGCCTTTCGTAACTTTAATACTTTTATTGTTTTTATTGTCCATCTTTTTCACTCTGTTCAATTATTACTATCTTATCTATTGCAGAAATATTATCTTTATCTTGAATATTCTTAATCGTTTTGTTATCTAGCATTGATCTATTATCTTTAGCATCAATACCCTCTAATACTTTTATCTCTACCATTGATGAATTATCTTTTATATCAATTCCGTTTATAGATTTGTTATCTATTCTTGTAGAGTTGTCTTTGTTATTAACTTTAGATTTAACGCTCTTTGTCGTTCTCTTATTTATTATAGAAATATTATCATCAACGTTACTATCTTTAAATGTTTCTATCGTGAAGCCGTTATCTCTATTAATAATATTGATATTATTACCACTATCAATTCTTACAACAAATCTATCTTTTTTGCCGATGTTCTGTCTGCCGATTGATCGAACATCTCCTGTTGTAAATCTGCGTTGATAAGGTAAACTGCCGATCGCTGATGTGTTCTCATTTATCTCAATCACAAACTCTTTAGCTGATTTCTTTATAATAGCTGTAACCTCGCCTGACGATAAACCGATATTTAAAACTGTTTTGTTATCAAAAAGCTCTTGCGAGATCTTCGTGACATAAACTGTATTTTGCTCTAGTATCTCTGAAAATGTAAGCAGGCTTGAATCTAATAAATATGCTATATTATTAATATAATTTAAGTTCGATATAAGAAATCTCACACTTAAAGGATATGATATATAAAAGAACGTCATATCTTCTTTACAACTGCCAATGATCTCTGTTTGATCAGAAATATAAGCATCATCTATATCGACATATGCAATATTTTCTTTAATCATACCGTAATCAAATGCGATAGGTGCAGTTGTTGTGATATCAATAATGCCGATAGAACGCTTACAATCTATCTTCTCTATTAAATTAATCGGATTGTTATCTATAATTATCAAGCTCTTAGGAGGTGTGAAAGAGATATAAGTGACTCCATCTAAAAGCTTATATGTTAACGATGGATTGAAGTTTAATCTAAAATAAATTACTTTCTCTCTAGGGACAATCGCTGATATTTTAGATCGTGAATAAGCATCTGTGTCTATCTCACCTAACTTAACTTTCATACCGTTAGATGTTGTTAAACTGTATAGCTCATCACCTGTTTTATCAAACTTATACATAAAACAGTTTCCGTTATCAATAACCTTTATCGTAATTGAACTGTTATCAGTTTTTTGTATATCAAGCCCATTTACAACACAACTGTTCTTTGCATAAACTAAACTGTTTAATGTTAAAGAAAATATTAAAAAAAGTATCGATCTCTTTATAATCATCATAATTAATAAACTAAGCCGTATAGCGCTAAACCTAAAGAAACATTAAATGTGTATCGTCCATCAGACTCTACTATAGATTTATATTTTTCTGAGTAAGTTATCATCTTCCATGGATCAAGAAAATCAACATTTACTAAAAAACCTGACATTATCGCTTCTTTTAATCCGTAGCTTGTAGCTCCTCCACCTGATAGATAAATAACACTAATTGCTCTTCCACTGCGTATCTCATATAGTTTACATGCCTCTTCAATATGAGGAATTAAGCTATCCTTATAAATCACCTCAAGGGCATTCACAATCTCTGTTGCATTGCTTTCACCAAGTGGTCTATGACGATATCGTTCTGCTTCCTCTTGCGAAACTCCAAATATATCACTTAACTCATCAGCTATAACTGCTCCACCAACTGAGATCTCTTTTGAAAAATCAAAATCACCATCTCGTAGAAAAATCATAAGCGAGCCTATATGTCCCACATGGATAATAGCCGAAGATACTTTCGGTAGATTTAACGCACGATATAATCTTATTAACGATAATGATTCTGGCTCAACCATTCTTAAGTCAACTTTTGCTGATTCTAAAAGTGATACAAAATCTGCAATTGTTTCCTTCTTAGCTCCTGTTACAAGAACCGATGCATGGTTATATCTATCCACTTTTGGCAAAATAATATAATCTAAGCTATACTCTTCTGGATCTATCGGTAAATATTGATCTGCAATCCATCTAAAAATTTCTTCAAGCTCATCAGGTTTCTCTGTGTATGCATAAACACGGCGTAAAATAGTTGATGGCCCTTTTAACGCAACTGCTATAGAAAAATTATCTATTAAAACAGTTTCTCTGATCTTTGTTATCGCATCAACAATCTCACCAAAATCAATGATTGTGCCGTTCTCAACAGATATCTCTTCCAACTTGCCATCATACAAATTAATCAGATTAAACCCTGTTTTTGATGGTGAAACTTCACAAACTTTTATAGCTCTAGCACCGATATCAAGCCCTACTAAAAGTTGATCATTTGACGACATGAATACTCCTAAGTTCTGTTTATAGTTTCATTATAGAATAACATTAAATTAATAAATAAAATATCATAATAATCATCTATTACAGATTATTATAAATCACTACTTTTAATTTCTCGGTAATAACAACTATACTCTCCAGTATGACACGCATTTCCTTTTTGATCAACTATATACAGTAGTGAGTCTAAGTCGCAATCTACCATAACATTAATAATCTTCTGTGTGCTACCAGATACTGCACCTTTACGCCAAATCTCTTTTCTGCTACGAGAAAAATAATGAGCATCACCCGTTTCTAGCGTTAATCGTAAAGATTCTTCACTTATATATGCCTGCATAAGAACAGTTTTAGATATACTATCTTGAACAATAACTGGTATTAATCTATCTGTATATTTATCCCACGCTAATTTCATCATTTATTTCTTTTATCACCAAATCAATTATTAATACATTTTTATCTACTATAACTTAAATGCTATATACATACCATTATATTATATTAGTTGTTACCAAAAACCTCAATACTTAATTACAGTTTAGGACAAATAACTCTAAACATAATATTAAATATTAATCCAGTAGAGCATTTGTCCTATATAAATTCTATTATTCAATTTTTTATCACAAACAAGTTTATTAATAAGTTTGCACTTATTGTTTATAATTTAATAGTTTGTTAATTATTTTAACTATTTATAAGTTGCTGCTAAATAGTTTGCTAACACTTCTTTATCTTGTACAGATATATTTGCACCAGCACTCTGCATAGTTACAATAATCTTGTTCCATGCAGCAACAGTTAATCCTTTCTTAGCAGTAACTCTGCTTATGCTGTGACATTGTGAACAACTATCAGCAAGAACCATATCACCTGTTTTCGCAGTAGCTTTTCCTTTTCCACCAGCAGTAGCTGTAGATGTTAACGAAAATGAAACTAATCCAACGATAAAACCAACAAATAATAACTTAACAGATCCGTGGTAAAATTTCTCCATGCGGGACTTCAACATATCTTCTTCCTCCAATGAAAGTATTTAATACGACACTCTTACAGGTAGAAACTTCTCCTATAACTGTCGCATGTTCACCATACTCGTTGCTGCGTAAAACATCAACAACTTTTTTTGTATCTCTTCTAGATACTATCAACACTATCACCCCTTCATTAGCGAGTGACAACGGATCAAAACCCAATGTTTTACATAATGATTCAACATCTTTACGTATAGGGATTTTATCTTCATATATCTCTATTCCAAAATCAATCTTAGATGTTATCTCATTCAATACAGTAGATAATCCACCCCTTGTAGCATCTCTTGCAAATTTGATATCGTAGCTGTATACAGACTCCATCATTTTATTTAACGATGCTGAATCTGTTTCAATATCACCTACAAATCCAAACTCGTCCCTCGCTAACATAATAGCCATTGAGTGACGTGCAATATCTGATGTTACAATAACATTATCACCTAACGATATATTACTAAACTGTGTTAGATCTTTAACAATCTCTCCGATCCCTGCTGTATTTATTAATATAGAATCAAGAGTGCCGATAGGCATAACTTTTGTGTCACCTGTTACTATCTTTACACCCGATTTAAAAACCTCTTGCTGGATAGATGTAAGAACTCTCTCAAGATCATCATACTTATACCCTTCTGGAATTATAAGCGACAATGATATATATTTAGGAATAGCACCCGATACCGCTAAATCATTAACCGTTCCACAGATTGAAAGTTTGCCTATATCGCCACCATTAAAAAATTCTGGTTGAACGATAAATGAATCTGTAGTGAAAGCTAATTTACCACTCTCTATTCCATGTGAAATATCTAATATAGCTGAATCTGATGATTGTAATAATATATCATTTGAAAATTTAGTATGGATAATCTCTTCAATAAAATCCTGCATCTGCTTGCCACCTGAACCAACAGACAATGAAACAACCTTTCCCTTACTCATAAAGACAACCTTTCATATTGATAATATGCAAAACACGTCCCCTCAGATGATACCATACAAGGGCCTATAGGATTATCAACTGTGCAACTCTTTGCGAAAAGAGGACATTGCATTGGAGATATCTTGCCTGTAAGAACTGCTCCACATTTGCAACCTTTGATCTCTTCTTTCTCATTATACGATAAACTGTGTTTCACTAAAGCATTATATTTGCTATAAATATCTCTGATCTGTAAACCACTGTTATCTAGCGTTCCGATCCCTCTCCACACCGATACCGATTGTTTAAAAACATCATCAATCATTTTAAGTGCAAGAGCGTTAGGTTTGCCTGATACTACATGTTTATATTTATTATCAATCATAAACTTTTTACTATTTACTTGATCTACAATTGAGTCGATCGCTCTCAATATCTCTATCGGTTCAAACCCTGCAACGACTACTGCTCGATTGCTTTCAACTATATCATTATATAGTGATGCTCCTGTTACAAGTGTTACATGTCCTGGTGCTAGAAAACCATCTATCTGTAAATCATCATCAGATAATATATACTTAATCGCCTCAGGCATCGTTTTGCATAATGATAGCACTGATAGGTTATTGATATCGTTTGAAGCAATCTCTTTAATTAATGCTGCAATTGCTGGTGCTGTTGTTTCAAAACCAACTGCTACAAACACATACTCTTTATTGATATCGTTTTTAGCGATTTTGATTGCATCAAGAGGAGAGTAGATAACATTAATATCTGCACCCTCTGATCTTGCGTTTAATAAATTTTCTCGCTTTGATGATGGAATTCTTAATAGATCTCCGAATGTGATAATCGACAAACCTTTAGATATGAGATCGAAAATTAAATCAATCTCACCTTGTGAAGTTACACAAACAGGACAGCCAGGCCCAGATATTAATTCGATATTTTTAGGAAGTATAGATCTTAAACCTGTTCTTGATATTGATACAGTATGAGTTCCACAGATCTCCATTATGCGATATCTGCTACCTTCACTCTTAACCGTAATCTGCTTTAACAACTTATCTATATTCTCTTTTTTAGAGGCATTATTTATTAATTCATTCATTTATTTGTTTTATACCAAAGACAGTCGAAACTGTACTTAATTTTATTATTACTACTTTTATCGTATCATCAATATTGTGACTATCACAAATATTATATTTATCAAAATTGTGACTACATAATACATTACTACTTAATATACTTAGTAAATACACATATATTAACTGCGACTAATATACTTAGTAAATATAAACATATTAACTGCTACCAATATACTTAGCAAATGTAAACATATTAACTGCTACTAACATACTTAGTAAATACAAACATATTAACTGCGACTAACATACTTAGTAAATGTAAACATATTAACTGCGACTAACATACTTAGTAAATACAAACATATATTAACTGTTACCAATACACTTAGCAAATGTAAACATATTAACTGCTACCAATATACTTTACACTTAGCAAATATTATTATTTGCTACCACAACCACCACCACCACAGCAACCTTTCTTCTCGCCATGTTTGTGTTCACCATGTTTATGCTCGCCATGTTTGTGTTCACCATGTTTATGTTCACCATGTTTATGCTCACCATGTTTGTGTTCGCCATGTTTATCTTCATCACTGCTACTTTCTTTATGGCAACCACACTGATGACCATCATCATGATTATGAGCATGTTTACCTTCAACATCTTGATTCTTTTTATTCTCTAAATTTTTATAATACTCATCTTCACGAGCTTCCTCATCAGCTGCCACAGATAGAAGAAATTCAAGCGTTTCTTTTGCTTCCTTCTCATCCATTTTAGACATAGCGAAACCTGCGTGAACCATAACCCAATCGCCTATATTTAATTCTTCAGCTATAAATATTCTAGATACATTACGTTTCGTACCTGCTATATCTACATCTGCTGTTAATTCATCTATCTTCTCAACTCTTCCTGGAAATCCTAAACACATAATTTACTCCGATTGTAACGACTCTTTAATATCTCTTTCTGCATCAGAGAAGAAGTCTAAAACTCTGATAACAATTGCGGCTGTAACACCTATCACAAATCCTCCGATATGTGCATACACTGCAATGTTCAACCCACCTTTATCGAAAAACAATATTATTAGCTGTATAGCAAGCCATGCTGATATAAATATTATCGCTGGAATGTTTCTTATGAAAACAAATATAATAACTATAAATAATGTTTTGATTTTCTCTCTAGGATAAAAAATTAAGTATGCACCGATAATACCAGCAACTGAGCCTGATGCACCTATTATTGGAAAGCCTGAACCGATGTCTGACATAACCTGAACAACACCTGCAACCATTCCAAAAAACATATATAATAAAACAAACCTACAATGTCCAAGTCTATTTTCAACCGCTCCACCAAATATATATATAAAATATATATTAAAGAAAAGATGTAGATATCCACTATGTAAAAATTGATATGAGAAAAATGGATATATCATCTCCCATATAGGAACAACGTCAAAAGGCATACCTAATTTGTTTGGTATAAGTCCAAAATCAAGGAGGTATAAATTAGATGATACCCTTGTTTGTATATAAATAAATATTAAAACATTCATCATAACAAGCATATATGTGAAAAAAGGTGTGCCCTCTGTTTTTGCAAGGTTTTTTAAAGGAAACAATACTATTTTCCCCCTTTAGTATAATTATCTTTATGCCTCTTGATAATAACACTTCATATAAAAAAACACAATAACCATTTAATAAAAAATATTCTTTAATAAATAGCTGTATTGTGCTATTATGACCACTCTCTAATATTGTAGAATATTTTTATTAGAGAAAGGGTGTGTAAATATTTTAAACTATTTTATAGATGGATTTTTAATCGAATTAACTTTGATCGTTACAATTGGAATGCAAAATGCTTTTATTCTACGTCAAAGTATAAAAAAAGAACATATTGTTACGGCTATTTTGATATTGACAATAGTTGAGTCATCTCTACTATTTGCAGGAACTGCTGGAATGGGAGTGATATTAACAATCTTTCCTAATCTATCAAAAATCATAACCATAATTGGTGCTATATTTCTTGTTTTCTATGCAATTAAATCAATCGTTTCAGCTGTACGCAATACAGATATGTTGACTGTTAATGAAACAGGTAAAAAACTGAAACCGTTATCAATTGTAGTATTGGCTTTAGGGTTTGGATATCTTAATCCACATGTTATCGTAGATATGACGCTTATGGGAAGTTTAGCTATACATAACTATCCCCATCAATGGGAGTTCTTTGCAGGTGCTGTGACTGGAGCGTTTGTATGGTATGTGTTTTTAGGGTTGCTTGGTAGATTTTGTGCTAAAAAACTTAGTGAACCTAAAGTGTGGAAAGTGGTTAACATCATAATCGCTATACTCTGCCTATTCATGGCTTATAAATTTGTCGGTGGGCTAGATGAGGACTCACATGATCATGAACACGATCATCACTTTGAACATATAACAACAGATATTACTGAATAGATTTAGGTGATATAAATTTTAATTAACTTAATATGATTAATGTAAGGTATAGTCGATATGAAGTATAGTTCATCTAAATAAAATATGTTCAGAAAAATTTACATAGCATAAGTTTTATTTATATGGGATAGATTATAAAAAAATATACTTTCTATCCCATATAAAAATTTTAACAATTATAAGCGTAATTATAATCTATAAATACAAATCGTATATACCAATTTATCTTGATAGTTTTTATATAGTAATATTAAATATTTCCAGCTCTAAATCCCATAGAAATTCTAGCTCCACCGTAATTACCTTCATCTAAAGAACTTCCACCATACATATAATTAGAACTTACTCCACCAACTTCAGCGTAAAAACCGAATACTTTACTAAATATAAATGCTACTCCACCACCGCTACCAAACTCAACATTGACAAGTGTTCCTTTTGAACCTAGTGCAGGAAACTGTCCCTCTCCACCATATAAGCCAGCTAGAGAAACATATGCATAGCCACTCACAGCAAATGACTCAGTTACGTTAAAACGTTTACCGATAGTGATTTTATCTTGTAGTCCAACAAATTGCGATATCGGATCAACTGATATATGATTTCCTAAGTTTACAGAGTCACTTCCGACAACCTCTAAATAGTTAATAACTTCAAAACCAGTATCTTCGTTCACATAACCTAACAACAATCCACCACCGCCACCACCATCAGAAACTCCAACCATTACAGATGTAGTACCACCGATTACCATACGTGCATACGCAGGTGATGATAACAATATAACAAATACTAAAACTTTAAATAACTTCATAAAAAATATCCTCCAATATAATATTTAAAAATCAAATATTAATCAGAGTATCACAGGAATTAATAATAATAAATATTTCATCCTAGTCTTTGGTAAAGATAAACAAGTGCAGATATATCTCTTTTTTGATTAACACATTTATACATATATTAAGCACTACTTGAAAAGATTATCACAATATTTATCAAGTAACAAACTGATCTTAATAACTACTTATAAACTTAATTATAATATCTGTTGCTCAGCAAGAGTATGATAATAACGACTTAGACAACTAGAATTATAATATCTGTTGCTCAGCAAGGGTATGCAACAACAACTTAGACAAGTAGAATTATAATATCTGTTGCTCAGCTAGCGATATTAGCTCTGACACTTTTATATCTAAAACTACACAAATCTTCTCTAAAGTTGCGATTGTCGGATTGGCGATATTATTTTCAAGCTTATATAAATAATGCCTTGATAGATAAGATTCATTAGCTAACCGTTCCTGACTAAACCCTTTCCTTTTCCTTAATACATTGATTGTAAGTCCGATATTCATATAATTATCCTTATATAAAACTAACATAGTAATAAGTTGTCAACAACCAACTATAAGTACCAATTAACAACTATAGTTTACTATTCTATAATCAACTTTATAAGAGATAAAATCTGCTATATTATTACGATAAAAAGTAACTCCGTGCGTTGTTGTAATAAATCTTATTTATATTGCAATCAATTTTATCTCTTTAAATTTATCAAACTAATTTCATGGGGGATTATGTGTTTAGAATTAAAGAGAGTTTTAATGTTTTTTCCAAAATTTCGAAGGTATCAGCAGTAATATTTTTATTTTCAATATTTACATTATCGGTAGTTAATGCACATGAAAACGGTTCAGATAATATGCCTGACGATTATACTGCAAACGGTAAAAGTAAAGATGGTAAAGGTTTATATGTTTTAGGACAGATCGGGTATAATGGTGCATATGCAGATCCTTACGGTTTTCCAACAGGTTTCACAGTTAATGGATTGTTAGGTTATCAGTATCTAAGTTTTTTAGCGGCAGAAGCGTCATTAGGTTTTAAGTTAGGCACTTATAGTAATGAGGGTACTTATAGTGGTAGTGGTGGGTTCAATTATACTTATAAAGACTCACAAAAGTTCTACGCTATGGATTTAAAATTATATCCACTCGTATTTAGACATGAGTTTAAGTTAGGTAAAGTGAGTATAATTCCAAGAATAGGTTTAGGTTTAGGTTTAGGGGTTGCATTTGGAAAAGTAACCGAATCAGCTATTTCATCATACCCTACAATGCCTGAGCTTTCAGAAAACAAATATTACGAAAGTTATGTTGTCGGTATCACAGCATTAGTGCCGATCGGTGTTACGCTTGGTATAAACAACTTTTTAGTTGGCTTTACGATTGAGCCTGCATTTGGATCGCTTCAAGCATTAGGAGAGGATACAAGTCTATCGCTTTTAGAGGGTAGGTTTACACTTGATTTAGGTTACAAGTTTTAAGAGTAATTTAACCTTGTAAAAAGTTCTAATTGTTTTTTAAATCATACCAAATATAAATTGAATTTGATTTAATTGTGATGCAGTATAGTTAAAATATCATATCTGAATTAAATTATGGGTAGCAGTAATATGATTATTGCTACTCTATTAATTATTTCTAATAACTTTTCATATACTTATATCTTAATCGTAACGACTAGCATAATAACTTTCCTATGCTTATATTTTCATTATGTCTACAAGTATAACCGCACAATTATTTAATAATACAACACAAAAAAAATAGTTACCTATCACTCAGTATAAGTTCATATTTTTAAACCCACACTAAGTATTTATTTGTAAGCACCGATACAATAACACATATAAACGAATTTAATAACAGCTAACATAATCAACCAACTACATAAAACCATCTATACTCTCTTATAGCAAACAGATTCAACATACTAAATACAATTAGATCTCTTTACACTATACTCTCTTATAGCAAACAAGTTCAACAAACATAGACACCTAATAACTGTTTAAAATTGATTTACATATTCAACACATAAACTATGTAATAACTATTTGAAATTTACTTACACGTTCAGCAAATACACGAATTTAATAACAGCGAACATAAATCAACCAACTGCATAAAACTATATATATCCCTTATAGCAAACAATTTCAACAAACATAGACAACTTAATAACTGTTTGAAATTGGTTTGCATATTCAACACATAAACTATCTAATAACATTTTGAAATTGATTTACACATTTAGCACATAAACTAATTTAATAACAGCGAACAGAATCAACCAACTGCATAAAACTCTATATACTCTCTTACAGCAAACAGATTCAACATACTAAATACAATTAGATCTCTTTACTCCTTACTCTCTTATAGCAAACAAGTTCAACAACATAGACACCTAATAACTGTTTGAAATTGATTTGCATATTCAACACATAAACTATCTAATAACTATTTGAAATTTACTTACACGTTCAGCGAATAAACGAATTTAATAACAGCGAACAGAATCAACCAACTGCATAAAACTCTATATATCCCTTATAGCAAACAAGTTCAACAAACATAGACAACTTAATAACTGTCTGAAATTGGTTTGCATATTCAACACATAAACTATCTAATAACATTTTGAAATTGATTTACACATTTAGCACATAAACTAATTTAATAACAGCGAACATAAATCAACCAACTGCATAAAACTCTATATACTCTCTTATAGCAAACAAGTTCAACAAACTAAATACAATTAGATCTCTTTACACCATACCTCTTACAGCAAACAGGTTCAACAAACTAAATACAATTAGATCTCTTTACACGATACGCTAAAATAATCTATCTAAATTGCACATAAAAAAAGGGACACAAATTAATGTGTCCCGTTTACTACAATAAAGTAGTAAAA
>CAMRCY010000051.1 GCA_947041165.1 uncultured Deferribacteraceae bacterium
CTAACTGATTTTAATACACCAGCTGGTAACTCATCACCTTTACCGATTTTACGATGTCTATCTTTTAATTTATCTTCTGATTCGCCTATTCTTTTAAAGTATTGTTCGTTTATTTTTTGTATCTCAAGATCAATTGCGTCTTTGCCTTCTACGTTTAATCTACTTAATGATACGAAATTTAAACCTTTCATACTCTCTTCAGATAGAACTGTACCAGATTTAATATTATCTGAATCTTTAAGAACTTTTTTGCCCATAAATACTTTTTTCATTATATCTACTCTAGCGTTCTCTAAAGCTTTTAACTCTCTTCTATGGTCTGTTTCGATTTTCTTTAATTCATCTTTTTCTATCGATTCAGTTCTAGAATCCTTCTGTACATCTCTTCTTGTCATTACCTGTACATCTAATACTGTACCAGATATTCCTGACGGAACTCGTAATGATGCATCTTTAACATCACCCGCTTTCTCTTGGAAGATAGCACGAAGAAGTTTTTCTTCAGGTGATGCTTGTGTTTCACCTTTTGGAGTAACTTTACCAACTAATATATCACCGTCTGCAACCTTCGTTCCAACTGTGATAATACCAGACTCATCAAGACGGCTTGTAGCCTCTGTTGATACGTTAGGTAGCTCAGCTGTTATCTCCTCTGCACCCAATTTTGTGTCCCTAGCATCAATATCGAAAACTTCTATGTGGATAGATGTGAAAACATCCTCTTTAACAAGTTTCTCAGATACTAGAATAGAATCCTCATAGTTGTAACCCATCCATGGCATAAACGCCACGACGATATTACGTCCTAATGCTAATTCTCCTCTATCAGTTGCAGCACCATCTGCTAATGTATCGCCTGCTTTAACTTTCTGTCCAACAGTTACGATCGCATTATAATTTATACAAGTATCTTGGTTAGATCTTTTATATTTAACTAATTCATATACATCTATACCAAATGAACCATCTTTCTTAGTATATCTAACAATTACGCCTTCTGCATCAACATAATCCACTACTCCAGCGTTCTTAGCAATAAGTGCTGATCCAGAATCAAGCGCAACTTTACGCTCTAACCCAGTACCAACAATAGGTGCATCCGTTCTGATAAGTGGAACAGCTTGACGTTGCATGTTTGATCCCATTAACGCTCTGTTTGCATCATCATGCTCTAGAAATGGTATCAATGCAGTAGATACTGATACTATCTGCATAGGTGATACATCCATATATTCCATCTTAGATGACTCTTCAATCATTGTCTCACTCGCGTGACGACACTCTACTAATTTGCTTACAAAACTATTGTCCTCTGCAAGAACAGTATTCGCTTGTGCAATAAAGTAATCTTCCTCTTCTAAGGCATACATGTAAACGATCTCATTAGTAACTTTACCATCAACAACTTTACGATACGGAGTTTCAATAAATCCAAACTCGTTTATCTTAGCATAAGTTGTAAGTGATGTGATAAGTCCAATGTTCGGTCCCTCTGGAGTTTCAATAGGACATATTCTACCGTAATGCGATGTATGAACATCACGAACGTCAAATCCTGCTCTATCTCTGTTTAGTCCACCAGGCCCTAATGCTGATAATCTTCTTTTATGTGTTATTTCAGATAATGGATTATTCTGATCCATGAACTGTGATAACTGGTAACTACCAAAAAACTCTTTTATAGATGCCGATAAAGGTTTCGCATTTAATAGATCCTGTGGAGTAGTTTCTTGCATATCCTGGATAGACATACGTTCTTTAACTGTCTTCTCCATTCTCGCTAAACCAACTCTTATATGGTTCTGTAATTGCTCACCAGCAGCTCTAACACGTCTATGTCCTAAGTGATCGATATCATCAATCTTCTCAGTACCTAATCTGATCTGCTCTAACACTCTAATCGTTTCAACGATATCTTCTTTAGTTAATGTTATAACATCAGAAGGAGTTTCAACACCTAAACGCTTATTAATCTTAAGTCTACCGACTCTTGATAAATCATAACGCTTATGATTGAAAAATAGATTGTTGAACTGAAGTAACGCTTGCTCGTTTGTTGCAGGCTCACCAGGTCTTAATTTTTTATAGATGTCAATTAACGCTTCTTCTCTCGTCTTAACTTTATCTATCGCTAAAATATCTCTTATTGATGTATCTGATGTTTGCTTGTCAATAAATAATATTTCGAATTCTTTGATACTATTTTCATTAATAATTTCAAGAACACTCTCACTTAACTGAACATTAGCCTCTGCTAACACTTCACCGTTAGAATCAATAATATCATTTGCTAAATAACTTTCATATAAATCAATATCAGCTACTTCAAATCTTTTTATACCAGATTTTTCTAATTTACGTTTTCCAGCTTTAGTTACAGCATTATTTGCCTTGATGATAACTTCGCCTTTATCATTAACTATATCAATAGATAATTTTTGACCATATGCTGTGTCAACATTGAATATCTTATAATATTTATTTTTTTCAATAATTACTTTTTCTTTTTCATAATAGGTATCAAGAATATCTTGTGATGTTAAACCTAACGCTTTAAGTAAAACAGTTGCAAGAATTTTTTTCTTTTTATCTATTCTAACATACATGATGTTTTTTGTATCAAACTCAAAATCTATCCAAGAACCTCTATAAGGTATAATTCTACCTGAATATAGATGTTTTTCAATAATACTTTTTGATGCTGTCATATCTTCAAAAAATATTCCAGGTGAGCGATGAAGTTGGCTAACAATAACCCTTTCAACACCATTGATTACAAATGTTCCTCTCTCAGTTAATAGAGGTATATCGCATAGATATACTTCACTCTCTATAGCAGATGACGCAACTTTTTCATCAGTTTCATCGCTAACATCGTAGTTTACTAAACGAACTCTTACCTTCAAAGGTGAAGCATAATTCGTGTTTCTATCCATCGACTCTCTAGGAGTGTATTTTGGAGGCTCAATTTTATAACTTAGATACTCTAATATTGAAGTTTCATTAAAATCAGATATAGGGAATATTTCCCTAAAAACTTCTTCTAATCCCATTATAATTCTTGCTGACGGTTCTTTACCAGATTGAAGAAAATCAGAGTATGATTTCTTTTGGATTTCAATTAAATCTGGTAGATCAATGATTCTTTTTATCTTAGAGAAATTCTCTCTTTCTATAGTTGCTTTTCTAATTTGCATCCTAAATCCACCTGTTCGGATGATTATTTTGTACTCAAATAAACAAATAAACACAAACCAGTCTATGAAAACTGGCTCAAAAAACACTCATACCTTACAACTTTAAATACGGTTCAAAACTGATTTATATTAAAGTTGCAAGGTAAAAATTTAACATACTTAAGTTGTATAGATTATAACAATCTACAAAAACTATTTAATTTCAGTTGTACCACCAACAGCAGCAACTTGTGCAGCTATTGCTTCACATTCTTCTCTTGGTATTCCTGATTTAATAGGTTTTGGAGCTTCGTCAACTAACGCTTTAGCTTCTTTTAATCCAAGTTGAGTTATTTCACGAACAACTTTAATAACTTGAACTTTTTGGTCGCCTGATGTAAGAAGTACAACTTCAAAATCAGTTTTTGCAGCAGGTGCACCACCGTCGCCAGCAGGTGCAGCCACAGCCGCCGCAGCAGGTGCAGCCGCAGATACTCCGAAAATCTCTTCTAATTCTTTCACGAAATCCGCTAATTCAATAACAGACATATTCTTCAAAAAATCTACCACTTGGTCTTTAGTAACAGCCATAATAGCCTCCAAATTATATAATATATTTACAGTTTAATTTTAAACTTATAATAACACAAACCACTCAAACAAAACTACAACCTACTTCTTATCCTTAAGCGCATTTAAAACATTTAAAAGCGATCTCGGAATGTTTGAAAGTAGAGTTACAAACGATGTAACAGGAGATGATAATGAACCTAATGCTCTTGCTAATAGTTCGTCTCTTGATGGTAAATCTGCTATACGCTCAACAGTTGTGCTGTCAACAATAGCTCCATCAAAATATCCACCTTTAATGACAAGAAATTTACCTATCTCTGGATCTTTAGTAAACTTCTTAACAATTTTAGCAGTTGCTGCAAAATCTTTTTCAATTAATATACATGCTGTGGGTTCAACAAGCATACTACTTAAATCTATATTCTTTGCGACTAGCGCCTTTGAAAGAAGCGTATTCTTGATAACTCTATACGTTGAACCACTTTCTTTAATAGTACGACGTAATGAGTCCATCTGAAGGTAAGTTAAACCTTTGTAATGTGTCAAGATTAAACCTGTTGTCTTATCCAGATCAAGTTGTAACGCTTTTACTAACTCTATCTTCTGCTCTTTTTTCATCTTCAAGGAAAAATCCCCCCTAATTTACAGATGACGGTTGCCAAATATATAATATATTAGTTTCCGTAGGAGTTATTCATTATACAAGCCTATCTAATTAATGAACCTACTTCTTCAACCTGCTATCTTCAATTTAAATAAAATATCTTAATAAAATTTTCTAATTGAAACAAACTGCCATTTAAATAAATACCTGTCTAACAAAAAATGTAAAACAAATAACTAATTAAACTTACTACCATTTAAACAAGTTGTCGTAAAAAAAACCACCTATCTAAACTCACTGACATCTAAACAAATCGCTGTAATAACAACCATCTATCTAAACTTACTACTACTTAAATAAACTGTCGATTAAACTTGTCACCCATCTAAACTTATTAACTATCTAAATTCATTGCCGTTCAAGCAAATTACTGTAAACACAGTCACCTACTCAAAACATATATGCATCTAAACCTGCTAACTCACCTAAACTTGTCACTTGCTCAAACAATCATTCACTTAAAGTTTCCACTCGTCTAAACTTGCTACTAGCCGAAACTTGCAAACTCATCTAAACTTGCCAACTTACTCAAACTTGTCAACTTGTCCAAATCAATACCGTTCAAATAAATTACTGTAAACACAGTCACCATTCAAAACAACTATTCACTCAAACTTGCCAACTCACTCAAACTTACCAACTCACTCAAACTTACCAACTCACTTAAACTTGCCAACTCACTCAAACTTGCAACTCACTTAAACTTGCCACTAGCCAAAACTAGCCAACTCATCTAAACTAGCCACTAGCTGTTAATGATTAACTAAATGATTTTGGATCAATTTTCAATCCAGGTCCCATTGTTGTTGAGATATTGATACTTTTTAGATAAACGCCTTTACTACTTGACGGTTTAGCCTTGATAAGTGCATCAAGAAGTGCATTCATATTTTCAATCAATTTAGAAGTATCAAACCCTTTTCTACCGATTGATGTATGAATAATACCTGATTTATCAACTTTAAACTCGATCATACCAGCTTTTAACTCAGTTACAACTTTTCCAACGTTATTTGTTACCGTACCCACTTTAGGGTTAGGCATTAAACCACGTGGTCCTAATACTTTACCAAGTTTACCCACCTTAGCCATCATATCTGGAGTTGCTACCACTTTATCAAAATCCATAAAACCACTTACTACTTTTGCGATTAACTCATCGCCACCTACATGATCTGCACCAGCTAACTCAGCCTCTTTGACCTTCTCGCCTTGCGCAAAAACAATTACTCGAACCTTTCTACCTGTACCGTTTGGTAAAACCACTGCTCCACGGATCATCTGATCAGCATAACGAGGATCTACACCTAAACGAACGGCAGCATCGACACTTTCATCGAACTTTGCAAATGCAATCTTCTGCGCTAAAGTTATTGCTTCTGATAGATCATACAATTTAATGCGATCTACCTCTTCAAAACTTGACGCATACTTTTTTCCTGTTCCAGACATTTTCATGCTCCTGTATTACTCGTAATTTATATTTAATAAAAGTTTAAAATTAATTCTCATAATTAATAAACACAAAAAACTACAGCTATTTTACTGCTCTAATTCGTAACCCATACTTTTTGCCGAACCTGCAACAATTTTTATCGCTTGTTCTATATCAGTAGTGTTAAAATCTGGCATCTTAACCTCAGCTACTTTACGTAACTGCTCTTTTGTTATTGTTCCTAACTTAAGATTTCCAGGATTTACTGAACCTTTCTCTATACCCATCTCTTTTCTAATAAGTGATGATGCTGGAGGCATCTTAGTTACAAATGAATAACTTTTATCCTCGTAAACTGTAATGATAACTGGAATTGATGAACCACTCATGTTCTGAGTAGCTGCATTAAATGCTTTACAAAAATCCATGATGTTAACACCACGCTGACCTAATGCTGGACCAACTGGAGGAGATGGATTAGCTTTTCCCGCCTCTATAACCAACTTGATCGATCCTAATATCTTCTTTGCCATTTCTTCACCTTTATGAATCTATAAAATCTCTATGCTAAAAAATATAATATCTAAAAAACTATCTGATTATCTAAATTAATTATCTGAACGCTTAATCTGTAAATAATCTAACTCTACTGGCGTTTGTCTACCAAATATAGATACGATTACTTTAACTTTCTCTTTCTCAGGATTAACTTCTTCAATATGTCCTGCAAAACCTAAGAATGGTCCATCTACCACCTCAACAATATCTCCCTTCAGATATTTAGCTGTCATACGTGGAGTATCAGATTTAGCCAATTCTATCATTGAGTTAACATCTGATTCTGGAATAGGAACTGGCGATACACCACCTACAAACCCAGTAACCTTTGGCAATGACTTAACAACATGCCAATTTGATGTGCTCATTTCCATATTAACTAATATGTAGCCTGGAAAAGTTTTCTTCTTACTAACTTTCTTCTGTCCGTTTTTAAGTTCTACTACATCTTCAGTTGGTATTAAAACCTCGCCGATCTCTTCCTCTAGCTTTAAGTTCTTAACTTTGTCGTTAAGAAGCAGTGTAACCTGTTTTTCATAGCCAGAATAAGTGTGAACTACATACCATTGCTTTGCCATCTCATTACCCCATTATAACAGATGCTAAACGAGAAACTACCAAGTCGACAACACCTAGGTATACAGCAATCATGCCAACAACAACTAACACTACTAATGATGTTGATATAGTAGCAGATCTTGCAGGCCAGTTAACCTTGCTTAGTTCTTCTTTTACTTCTGAATAAAAATTTCTAATATTAAATTTTTTCATTGTCTCTAACCATTCCACCTTTAAATATGAAAGCAAAACATTCAACTAAATTAATTAACAAAATATGGTAAAGTAAACTACAGACCAAGAGGGAATCGAACCCCCAACACCCGGTTTTGGAGACCGGTACTCTACCAATTGAGCTATTGGTCTCTATAAAATCAACCTAATTATCAATCAAGAATATCTGATCATCAATGTGAATTGATTAGCAAAATTAATTGGAATTAAACCGATACTCTAAAAGATTATAACTATTTTGTTTCTTTATGAAGTGTATGCTTTCTGTCAAATTTACAATACTTTTTAAGCTCTAGCTTAGTAGTCATTGTCTTCTTGTTTTTAGTAGTTGTATAGTTGCGACGCTTGCACTCTGAACAAGCTAATGTGATAATATCTCTCATGTGATATATTCCTTCCTTTTGAAATCGCTCATTGAAAAGCTCCCGCTAATAGAATATTACTTCAAATCTTTCGCGGTACATATTCCTAAATTCTTAATTGAAAATAGGAGAGTGAATAGTATACTATTTTTACATGTATGTCTACATATATTTTAAAAAATAATATATCAAACATTTTTAAAACACCTATTGGGGTAATAAAGCCCGAACTCGGAATCGAACCGAGGACCTCATCCTTACCATGGATGTGCGCTACCTACTGTGCTATTCGGGCAAAATAATAACATGCTATAACTATATTACCACTTAACCCAATACATATACTTATCCCAATCTACTCAAAATCAGATACCCAATTAATATCAAATATCTGACCTAATTACCAAAACTGCTGATCTGATTTAATTCTATAAAATTATTCTCTACCTAACTTGATGTGAATATACGCTTGATTCTAGCAATCACTCTAGTACTGAAAGAAAATAGTGATTTTAAATTCAAGTATGTTAATCTTAAAAAGATACTAGCTGGAACAAAACCTGTTGCAAGCTTCTTCATATCTGATTCTTCAAAAACATATTTATCCACATCAAGCAAACCTTTCCAATCTTGCGGTTTTTGAGCTATCAACATAGTATGTGCTTCATCGTTAGAATACCAATTCAAAGATCCTCCTACTGGTGCTAAATTGCATGATGCATGAAGAGGAACAATATTACAGTAGCGAGCAATTGCAACCATACCGTCAGCATCAAAACGATAACAATCAACTGGATAACGATGACGGACAAATCCCCTTGGCACAACAATACAAAGCAATCCGCCTGGACGTAAAACACGAACCATTTCGGCAACTGTAACCCAAAAAAATTCTGCATGCTCTAATACCTGTCCAGAAATAACTACGTCATAAGAATTGTCTTTAATCTCTTTCCACTTATATACATCTTTCGGAACTATATCAACATTTGGACCATCAGCCATATCTAAGCCAGTATATTTAAAATGAGAAGCCTTAAAATAACACTTATAAGAGCCATTAACATCGTAACTACCTACATCTAATACCGATACGGGAACTTCATCAGAAACTAAATACGTGTCTACAAAATACTTGATACGCAACATTGAACTTAAGTCCATATTCCACCATTCCACTTTTGATCATAATATATTATAAATAAATATGCAGCAAAAACAGATATTTATGATATTATGTTTTGTATTTTTAAACTTTAATTAGACATTGACAGGTAATGATATTGAAAACTATATACTGGTTAGCATATAAATGTAAAAAAGGAATGGGGAGAAGAGGATTCGAACCTCTGAAGACGATGTCAACAGGTTTACAGCCTGTCCCCTTTGGCCAAACTCGGGTATCTCCCCATATACGAAAGTAAAATAAAGCGGGCAACGGGACTCGAACCCGCGACCCTCAGCTTGGAAGGCTGACGCTCTAGCCAACTGAGCTACACCCGCCTATGAAAAAAAAGAAGCTGGCGAGAGGAATTGAACCCCCAACCTGCTGATTACAAGTCAGCTGCTCTACCAATTGAGCTACACCAGCTTAATTCATCCGATTAGTCTTAAATTACTTCTCAACCAATCAGCTATGAACTTTAATACGAATAAACTAAAATGTCAATATATTTTTTTAAAAAAAAATCATGAAGAAAAATAAACTATATTATTTTACATATTTGAATAAATATAATCGCACTCATTTTACATCCTCTAAAGGAAGTTATATACAGTATCTCTTATTTACATTGACATTAAATACAACTCTGTTATAATTTAATTAGTACTAGGTGAGGTGTATGACTATGGGAAACAGTATCGGGACAGTCAAATGGTTTAATAATACCAAAGGCTATGGTTTTCTTACAGACGAAGCAGGGACAGATATTTTTGTGCATTTTTCTGCAATTACAATGGAAGGATATAAAACCTTGAAACAAGGTGATCAAGTATCTTTCGATATCATTGATGGAGACAAAGGGTTACAAGCTGTAAATGTTAATAGGGCTGATGCTTAATTAGCTTTCTTCTTAAGAAAAAATGATCAGAAACGTGGGTATCTTTAAAAAGGTGCTCACTTTTTTTTACCCACTTATCACTAACCATATTTCAATTAAATCACTAACAACCCATATTCGATGAATTTATCAAAAAAAATCAACTCAGTATAAACAACATTAAATAACACTAATCAGGTGTTAAAACTAATATAATAATGTTATATTATTTTTAAATAATGCTATCGTATATTAAAATAATATTATATTGCATTAATGTGATATATCTTGAAACATCTATTTTTACAGGCTTTATTTAATAAAAAAACATCACTTCATTTGAAAATTTGTAACAGCGTAATTTGTATAATCTAACCCTCAATTAATAAATACAAAACAATCTTTACAGTACTTATGAATACATATAGATATAATTTAATTTCAATAAAATTTTTATGCTTATAAAAAAATAAGAACCAAATAAAATTAAATTTTGAATATTAAAATATTTAGATTGATAGAAATTATTAGTGACTATTATTTTGCATAATGCAATTTGATTAAATATTTATACTTATAAAAATAATAATTACAGAACTTTAAAAAAATGTAAAAAATGTAAATTAATGTAAATTTCTGATTTATTAAATTTTATTAATTACAATTTTTATCACAAATTTAAAATAAATTAATTATTAATCTCAAAAATTAATTAAGACAAATTGTTAAATTAAATTTAAAATAAATAAAAAATTTGATTAATTAAAAATTTTTATAAATCAACTTAGCTTAAATTTAATCTATAAAAAATATTTTTAATAGTAAAATATAATGACAAATAGTTATTATATTTTAAAAAATGTATCTAATAATTTTGATATATAAAAATTATTAATTAAGATTATTTCACATATTATGAATTCTAATAAAATATTTTTAGCTGTAAAACTTATAATAATATCTGTGTAAAGTAATTGTAAAAAATGTAAATCATCATTAAATAAATTATATTAATTTTAATTATTTAACATAATTTCACCAATATAATTATATTAATTACAAAAATTGACGTACAGTAATAGTTAAATTAAATATAAAATGTGTAAAAATTTGGGTTGATTATATCGTATTGATAGGTATTATCTAGCATAAAACTAACTGTAATGACATATAAAGCATAAAATTATGAGTAGTAATAGTTAAATTAAATATAGAGTATATAAAAATTTGGGTTGATTATAGAGTATTGATAGGTATTATCTAGCATAAAACTAACTGTAATAACCTATAAAACATAAAATTATGGATAGTAATTATTAAATTAAATGTAGATGTATATAAATGCTTTGGTTGATTATAGAGTATTGATAGGTATTATCTAGCATAAAACTAACTGTAATGACATATAAAGCATAA
>CAMRCY010000052.1 GCA_947041165.1 uncultured Deferribacteraceae bacterium
TTGATATGAGTATGTTGAAGACTGGATTTATAGATGGTGCAAATAGAGCCTTAACATCATTATTAATACAACGAATATAAAACGACTACAATAACAGTGAATGTTATTTATTATGGATATGCTTTACTTCTACTAATAATATATATAGTAAAAATAAAGCAATAAATTGTGTTACTTTTTACCTAAAACTTTTTTAATCTCTTCGATCAATGGTTCTATGTTTTGAGATTTAACCCAACAACCGTCAGCTGCCCAAGTTGAATGATCATCTTGATACGACGCATAAGCTGTTGCAACGATCGTTTTGATATGCTTATAATCTTTTGAAATGCGTTGCAGAATATCAATTCCAGACTCGCCTTTCAATTTGATATCAAGGATACATAGATCGATACTTTCTTTCTCTAAAATCGCAAAACACTCAGCTGAATTAGATGCTTCAAATGTTGTGTAACCAGCGTCTTTTATTTCTGATGAGAATAAAAAGCGAATTTCTGCTTCGTCATCTACAATAAGGATTTTTTCATTCATAGTAGCACCTCGATTATTTATTTTAACAACAATACAGTAACAATACTGTAACATAGATAATGTTAAAATAAAAGTATAAAAACCAAAGATATATATATGGAGAGCTAGTTTAGAATTATATATTTAACTTTATCTACTTTTAGGTGCTTTCTAAATTTTGTCAATAATCGCCATCAAATGATATTTACGTTAATATGTTTTAAGTTGATCTATAGCTGTTTTATAATTTTCTGCTTGAAAGATATAGTTTCCAGATACTAATGCTGTTGCACCAGCTGAGATTAATTCTTTATATGTTTTTGCATTCACACCACCATCAACTTCAAGATAGATATCTCTCCCAGTGGATTTGATAAGATCTCTAACTTTTGCAACTTTACTATACGACGACGGCACTATGCTTTGTGCAGGAAACCCAGGATTAACTGTCATCACAAGCACAAGATCAACATAGTTAATAATCTCCTCTAAAACCGACACAGGGGTTGCAGGATTTAGTGAAACTCCAGCTTTTACACCTTTAGATTGGATATAACTAAGTGTTCGATGTATATGGGTATCTGCTTCATAATGTACAGTTATTATATCTGATCCAGCGTTTATAAAATCATCAACATACTGCGAGGGGTTTGATATCATAAGATGTGTATCAAATGTTTTTTTTGTATGATTACGTATAGATTTCACAACACCAGCACCGTAAGTTATATTAGGCACAAAATGTCCGTCCATAATATCAAGGTGTATCCAATCAGCACCTGCAAGATCTACGGCTTGAACTTCTTCCTTTAATTTTGAAAAATCAGATGATAAAATTGATGCAGAAACTATCATAAAAACCTCGTTACATATTTTGATAAAAACTTTATATATATAAAAAACTCTTAATTTCAATACTATTATTATATAAATCTTTAATCTTTCTAATAACATATTAGCACAATTCATTATACATATAAAGTCTAAAACATTGTATTCTTAAAATATTTAGTTTACAAAGCGATTATTCTATAGTAATACTTTATATGTTTATTGTTAGAAAAATACTGT
Organism: uncultured Deferribacteraceae bacterium; assembly: GCA_947041165.1. Taxonomy (GTDB): domain Bacteria; phylum Chrysiogenota; class Deferribacteres; order Deferribacterales; family Mucispirillaceae; genus CAMQYB01. The sequence continues at coordinate 1,582 of CAMRCY010000052.1, forward strand.
TGTTGCTTACATTTACCTTAATTGTATTTGCTACATCTGACTGTACTAAATATCCTAATAACTCGAAAGAAAAGCCGAAAGAAGATGCACAGAGTGAGTCTGATCAGCTTCTTGTATTTATTGATGAGATGCATAAGAAGCATGGATTTGATAAAAAATATCTTGCGAGCATTTTTGCAGATGTATCGAAAGAGAGAGTTGAAAAGGCGAGTAATGCCTCAATAAGAGCCATTCCTAAAGGAAGATTTAATTGGTATGCTTATAGAAACAATATGGTTAATGATAGAAGAACTAGCCAAGGTGTTGAGTATTTTAAGAAGAATAAAGATACGTTAATCGCAGCTGAGAAAAGATTTGGAGTGCCATCATATATCGTTGTTAGTATTTTAGGGATAGAAACAAACTATGGAACTGTAAAGATGAGATATAATGCTTTAGAAGCGTTGTATGCACTATCTTTTATTGAAACTAGAAGATCTAGTTATTTTAAGAAAGAGTTAGAATCATTTTTGATATTAGCTAAAAAATATAATCAAGATCCAACACTTTTTAGAAGCTCATACGCAGGTGCGTTAGGTATACCTCAATTTATGCCAAGCAATATAAGTAGATACGGTATTGATGGTGATCGTGATGGATATATAGATATTATAAATAATCATGAAGATGCGATATTTTCAACTGCTAACTATTTATCGTCATACGGCTGGAAGAAAGGACAACCTATTATTGAAAAAGTAACAATTAATAGTGCAAAGAGTAAAAGGTACAGTAAATATATTAGTAAGTCAGCTTGTAAAAGTGGTAAAAAATATTCTGTTAGCAAACTTAAAAACGCAGGTGTGAATTTTTCTAAAAACACTCCTATTGATAACAACCTTAAAGGCAAGTTGCTTAAAGTTGGTATCGGTAATGATAAGTTCGAGTATTATGTCGCATTTGATAACCTCTGTGTTATTATGAGGTATAACAATAGTCTAGGCTATTCTATGGCTGTGAACTATCTAGGTGGACAAGTGGCACAAGATGTTAAGTTTAACACTCGTGCTTTCACAGGGAGTGAAACAGAGATCAAACAAAGTAAAAAATAGATGAGTAAAGGTTTTGATAGGTTGATAAGAGGTTTATTAGATCGGTAACGACTAGTAGATTAGTAAAAGGTTTGAAGGGTTGATAGTAAAGCCTAGCAGGTTGGCAAAGGGTAGAGTATTTCGGTAATATGGTTATTATATCTGTAAAAGGTTATAAAGCCTTAGTAATAGTGGTTATTCAATTTATATTTTAAACACATTTTATAATTCAAATTAAGTCAATTTTATAATTTTCAATAAAGTATTATTATAGTTACCTAAATCAATTTATATTTTAAACACATTTTATAATTCAAATTATGTCTATTTTATAATTTTCAATAAAGTATTATTATAGATCCTAAATCAATTTATATTTTATACACATTTTATAATTCAAATTAAGTCAATTTTATAATTTTCAATAAAGAATTATTATAGTTACCTAAATCAATTTATATTTTACACACATTTTATAATTCAAATTATGTCAGTTTTTTAATTTTCAATAAAGTATTATTATAGTTACCTAAATCAATTTATATTTTATACACACTTTATAATTCAAATTATGTCAATTTTATAATTTTCAACAAAGAATTATTATAGTTACCTAAATCAATTTATATAATGTTTAAGTTTTTATTGATCCATAACTCAATAAAATGTGGATAATTTTCGACAAAAGTATATTTTATCATATGATGTGAACGGATATTTATATTTCTCTATTTATGCCGATTATGCCATCTAAGTTAAGTTCAATAATTTATCGTTATTTATACTGGAGTTATATTTTAATAACAACAATTTATTAAGATAAATGAATGTTTTCCACCTTTTATGCACAATTGCTTGTCAAGTAGATATTTTTATCATAGATTATGGGTGGTAGATTAAGTTGCTGATAATTAAGGGTTATTTTATTTTTTTTAAGACAAATTGATAATAATTACTAAATAGCAATTATTATCAACCATTTTTCAACAATTATTTGCTGACTATTTGCAGTTTGTTGATAGTTGAGTAAGTTGAAAGAAATGATACTAAAACAATCCTCTAAACAAAATGTTATTATCAATATGATAACTTTGCTATTAAGCATTATTTCTACTATCAAACGATATATAATAGGGTGGAAAGGGTCTTAATATTGAGATATTCAGTTTTCAGTATATCGGTATCAAGATGCGACTACGGTAGATATTGATAATATAATTCACGTTAATCATGCTTTAGTTATTGTGTTGATAACATAATTCACGTTAATTATGCTACTAGTTATTGGTGTTGATAAAATAATTCACGTTAATTATGCTTTAGTTATTGGTATTAATAACATAATTCACGTTAATCATGCTACTAGTTATTGATATTGATAATATCATTCACGTTAATTATGCTACTAGTTATTGATATTGATAACATAATTCACGTTAATCATGCTTTAGTTATTGGTATTAATAACATAATTCACGTTAATCATGCTACTGGTTATTGGTATTAATAACATAATTCACGTTAATCATGCTACTGGTTATTGGTGTTGATATAATTCGTTACTTATTATAATAATAAAATATTTTATTTTCTTCTAATCGTTTATAGCGAGATGTTTCTTCATCTATTACGATCCTTTCAGAAAAATTACCACAATTGTTATTATCGCAAACAAACACACCGTTTTCAATATACAGTTTTGCATTTCGTTTACAGTTTTTTGGTATGTTAGATGTAGCTGATTCAACTTTATTCTCTACTTTTCTATTTCTGCCAGAGAAATCTTTAAAATATATAGTTTTCTTAGGTGTACGGCATAGAGATGGTAGCTCAAAATCGAACTGCACTTTTTTCTGATATGCTTGAATTAATTTATACATTTGGAAATCAGGTGGGTTAAATGTAATAAATATACCTTTACCAGCTATAAATTTACCCATATTAGGCACATTTTCATATACTTGTCCGTTATATAACAATTTTGTGCTACAAATGGCAGCGATAGATCCTGATGATATATAACAGTTTTTTTCTTCATATGTAGTCACTTTATCTTTAATAATCGTAAAGAAAGAGCCGTCATTAGTAACTCCATAAAACGATGAGTCAATATAATTTATATGAGCAAAATTTAGATTAGTATTAGTATCTAGAAGAAATGAATTAACCTTTTTATCGTAAAAAGTAATAAATCCATTTTTATGAATAAGTGATATTTTTCCATTATATTCACCAGCTGTTGCAATTTCGAGATCAGTTTCAACAGTAGATATCTGTTTACCAGTTAAAAGTTCTCTAAGCACAACACGACTGCTTTCATACTCAATTAAAACATCGTCCACAACTTTAATATCTCCATTCAAAGCTCTTGAATAAGATGCAAGTTTGCCACATTCTTTTAAAGAATATACTTCTATTGTTGAATAGTTATACACAACAATTAATGATTTATATGGGTAAATTTTATTGAAAATATAGTTAAGTGGCATAGATTGACAAGTTTTTACATTTGAAACAAGTTGATCTCCAGATAACAGTACGATCACATTATCATCAGTCGCAAAATCCATAAGCCCACTGCCGTAATATAAAGAATCGTATCCGTATTCAAATATTGTCAATGATGATAAAGTTATCATTGATTCAGGTATTGATCTCTCAAAGCTTTCAGGAGTGATTTTGGTTGTGTTTTTAGATGGAGTGAATGTATCTTGAACTTCTATCCCACCAAGTTGAGTATCTATATTCTTTTCTGACACAGCTTCGTTTTTCATTGCACATGCATATGTCATAAGTTGTATAATAAATATGAACAGTATTGTTCTTAAGTTAATGATCATTACAGCTACACCTTAATAATTATAGTTTGAAATTAATTTCAATAATATGTCTAAAATCTCTAAATTGTCCTACATCGTATCCTAACTCTTCAGTATAGAAAGCGTAGTCCAGACTAAAATATTTAAAGTTCAATCCAGCTCCAAATGTAGGGTAGCCTTGATGAATTCCGACTCTTACTGCATAGGTGTCAATGAACAACATTTCAGCACCGATATTTATTCTTTTTAATATAGATGTATCATTTGAATTTAGAAAAAATAGATCTGTAAAATCGATCATTATATCTGATTTGATTGTATTATAATATCTAGGTGATATACCTAAAGCGACATTCATAGATGGATTGATTGCATCAACATTACTATCATTTAATCTATAAAGATATCCCACATCGTTAAGAGATACAGCGATACGTGGAGCTATTTCAGATTGAAGAAATGGTAGATCATAGATTACACCAACTGAAGCAAATGCACCTGCTGCTAATCCATTTTCGAAAAGATCTGCAATGATATCACCAAATATAGCTTTCTGATTTACAATAATATCTGTTAAATCAAACACGGTATAAGTTTTATCAACCTGTGCTCTAAGTAATATTTTAAATGATACCCCAAATGATAATGCATCATCTCTAAGAAAGTTATAACCAAATGTTGCTGTTAAACCGTTATCTGATCTAGCGACTGCTTGCAACTCGGTGATAGCAGGATTATAAGCTGTTGCTTTAAGGGTAGTGCTAGAGAAAAACCCAACACTTAATCCTTTCCTTGTATAAGCTGGAAAGAAGGTTAAAGGTCCAATTGTTACAAATCTGCCCATAAATACATCTAGTATTGAGTTTATCGCAGCAGAAATGGTGTTTGGATCAGTTATATCACCACTGGCAGCGGTTATTATACTAGAAACATCAGTTAACGCACTGATAGTGTCGCTATCAATTCCTAGCGTTAAAGGAAAATATTCGATAGTTGTTTCATCAACTCTTGCTATTCCTGCGGGGTTATAGAAGGCGGCATATTTGCTATTACTTTTTGAGTAATACGCTCCACCCATTCCTAATGCTTCAACAGATTTAACTATTGATAACAATTCATTATCAAGAGCTATTCTTGCTTGTCCAAACGCATTGGAATATAAGCCACTAGAACAAGCTATAAAGAATGTGAAAAGCAAGATATATTTAATTTTTTTCAAAACCATCCCCAAATAAATATCTTAAAAGCGTACTTTTTATAGTCCAAACATCTCAAGTATCATAACAGATAGAACAGTAGCCATTGATAGCCCACCAGGGTCAAGAATTGTATCAGAAACAGCTTCTAACATAGTTATAAGAAGATTATCTCTTGAACCATTAGAGTTTCCTATTAGCGAATCAAGAGTACTTAAACCTGCTTGTATCGCCTCTGCTGAACGAACTAATCTTGATTCAAAATCAGGATCTTCGATAAACATAGAGGGATACGCTGCTAATGTTTTTGATATAACATAAGTACTAGGTGATTGACCAGCAGTACCAGCATATTCTGTTATAAGAGCCAAGATCTCATTTTGATCTGCAGGCAAAAACGGTGAAGCAAGTATAAATAGAAGTTCTTTTGTTACAGCTAATGTATTTGATGCTCCACCAACTAACGAGCAGACAATTCTTAAATTATTATTCAATCTACCAGAACACTGCAATAAGGCTTTACTATATATATTGTTAAGTTCTGTTATCGTTTCTGTCGTATATGTTTCTTTCTTTATAAATGAGTACATAACATCAAGTGGCCCATTTTTTAGATCTGCATCTGTTGAATCGTCAAACTCATCGCCAGGCCCAAGAGCCATCGCTAAACTAGCACGAACATCAAAACCACTGCAAGAGAGTAGAGATGACACATATTGATACTTTTCATCAACAGATAGAGGTATCGTAAGTTGTTTCTCTTCCAAGTTTTTAATAACTTGCTCACAATTATCTTGAATATATGCAATATCAGTACTCATTTGATCTAACAACGTCTTATTTGTTAGAGAGTAAAGGTTTTCACCACATCCAGCAAGTGCAAGCATTACAACCATTACTGATATTTTTTTTATATTATTTAGTATATACATTTTATCACCCATGTATAATACATTATAATGTATCATACTTAAAATAACAAGGTTTTCTATCATATTAAATAGTAATGTTGTTAATAATTACTAAAAACCGATAAACTTCACTTCTGGCTCTAATACAATTGAGAATTTTCTATCAACTTCATTAATAATATAATTAATAAGATAGCGTAGATCATCAGAATTAATATCTTTTTCACACCCTAATATAAAATTGGAGTGCTTATCTGATACCATAACTGATTTATACCTAAACCCTTTTAATCCAGCACGTTCAATTAAGTCCCCTGCATACCCATCTTTAGGTCTTTTAAATACCGATCCACAAGAAGGCTTATCTAGGGGTTGTTTCTCTGCTCTAGTTTTAAGAATATCATTTCGTTTCTTTGATAACTCTAATTTATCTGATTTAATAAGTTCTATCTCTGCTGATACAACTATTTTATCTACCAAGTTTTTAGTATGACGATATGTAAAACCAACATCTTTATTGCAAACATTGCTCAATACACCGTTATTATCCATCACATCTAAAGATAGTGCAACGTCTTTAAATTCAACTCCGTAAGCTCCAGCGTTCATTATTGCAGCGCCGCCTACAAGTCCAGGTATACCGACTAAGTCAACAAGTCCTGAAAGAGATGACTCAATTGAGTAGCTTATAAGATCGTTTAACCTGACACACGCACCAACTTTTATATTGTTACCGTTTTTGATTATATAGTCATTCAATCTGTTTAACAAAATTATTAAACCGTCGTAATTTTTATCAGATACGATGGTATTTGTCCCTGCAGATATAATATCGTACTTTATGCCACTATTCTTTATATAAATTAATAGATCGCTCAATTCTTGATTAGTTCTAGGTGCAGCAAGATAGCGTGCATTTCCACCAACTCGATAGCAGTTGAATTTTTTAAGTGGTATATTTTCAGTGATTAGAGGGTGTGATAAATTATTTTGCATTTAAAACAGTTCCTTCAATTGAGTGTTCACATGGACAAGTTTTTTGATATTCTAGATATTTATGTAGGCTAAGAGTTATCTTATTTATGCTCTCACTTGATTTACGACTATTTTCAATTAACATATCGGCAGTTATCTTCTCTTGCTCCATACCAGCTGCAAAGTTAGATATAATTGCAACCGATATATAGCAGATACCTTTCTCTCTAGCAAGAGTGAGTTCTGGAAACAGTGTCATACCAACTGTTGTTGCACCTATTTTTTCAAAGAATTTAATTTCAGCAGGAGTTTCAATTCTAGGCCCTTCAGTGCATATAGCGATACCGTTTTCAACCACCAGAACATTTGCATCCTTAGCTGATTTTAGAAACGCTTGTTGAAGGTTCGGACAGAACGGCACAGACATATCTATGTGAGCCACAATATCTTTATCAAAGAAAGTGTTTGCTCTAGTTTTTGTCATATCAATAGCGTCAGATGATAAAACGAGTGAACCCAGTTTGTAAGATTTATCAATTGCACCTGATGCGGCGAATGCGATAATTTTATCTATTCCAAGATTAGAGAACGCCTCTATGTTTGCACGATAATTTATTTTGTGTGGAGCTATCGTGTGATTATTCCCATGACGTTTAAGTAGATATATTTCAAGATCTTCAATTTTGTAGCGTTGTATAGATGCAGATGGATTGCCGTATTCTGTATTCACTTCTATATGTTCAAGACTTTCAATACCGTCTATCTGATTAAACCCACTACCACCGATAATACCAATTTTTTTCATATAGCACTCATTATTTTTTATTAAGTTTGAAATATCATTTATTTACAATAACCTAGAGATGTTGAGTACGGTTATTAAATTTAAAATCTCATTTATTTTTAATAGGTTAAAACTATTATTTATCTTTAATAACTTTTTTAGGTAAGCTCCAATTTTTATGTACAGAGAGTAGACGTAGCACTGTAACAATCACAGATACTAAAAATATATTTACATCAATTGGTGCATTAAATTTATCTAAAATCAGAAATATAATCGCTCCAAATATTGATGCTGAGGCGTACACCTCTTTTTGTAACACAAACGGAACTTCACCAGCTAAAGTATCTCTTATCATACCACCAACAGTTGATGTAATAACAGCAGACAGAATAACTCCGTACCATACAATATTTTCATTGAGCGCTATTGTAGCACCGATACACGTAAATACACCAAGCCCAATTGCATCAAATATATTTAATAATTTAGTTCCTTTAGTTACCTTGCCATGAAAGAAGAAGACTACCAAAACAGCTAAAATAATAGATATTAAATACGCTATGTCGTTAAATATAAAAGGTGGAATTCTTCCAAATAACACATCTCTTAAAGTACCGCCACCAACGCCTGTCACTAAACCTAAGATAAATAAACCGTAGATATCCATCTCTTTTTTAGCACCAACAAGTGCACCAGATATAGCGAATGCGAAAGTTCCTATTAAATCAAAAACATAAAACATACTCATATTATTTTTTCTCTAATTTTATTATTCTATCTAATTTGTTTGCTATTAATTCATCGTGCGTTACAACAATAACTGTAATATTTTTTTCACTTGCAAGAGTTTGTAGAAGCTCTATTAAATAATTAGAATTGGTTCTATCAAGATTTCCAGTAGGCTCATCAGCTAAGATAATATTAGGTGAATTTATTATAGCACGTGCCACAGCGATACGTTGCTGTTCTCCACCTGATAACTCTTTAGGATAATGATCTTTTCTATCCATCAATTGAAAATCTTCAAGCAATTTAAGTGCGTACTTTTTAGCAGTTTTACTATCATCATTAAAAGATAATTGATAAGGCATCATAACATTTTCTAACGCTGTGAAATCATCTAACAAGTATGAGCTTTGAAACACAAACCCAACTTCACGTCCACGATAATTATCTAACTCTGTTTCAGATTTAGATATTATGTTTTCACCGTTATAAATAATCTCACCAGATGTTGGTTTATCAAGCCCACCTATAATATTCATAAGAGTAGATTTTCCAGCACCTGATGGTCCACAAAGTGCAACGATCTCACCCTTCTCAAAAGAGATATTTATATTATCTAACACAGTTAATTTTGTGCTACCAACAATAAAATCTTTGCAGATATTCTGTATCTCTAAAAAAGCCATTTTATATCCTTATCCAATTTTCTCTAAACATTTTTTGTGGTTATCACACCACCAATATAAACAAGCGTATTATAAAGTGTTTAATCAATTTTCTCTAAACATTTTTGGTGGTTATCACACCAACTATCAAACAAGCGTATCATAAAGTGTTCAATCAATTTTCTCTAAATATTTTTTGTGGTTATCACACCACCAATATAAACAAGCGTATTATAAAGTGTTTAA
>CAMRCY010000053.1 GCA_947041165.1 uncultured Deferribacteraceae bacterium
GTGAGTGTACTAAAATATTTGTGATTTGCTTGTGCTAACAATACGTATGACTTGTAACTTTGCTTATGTGTGCAATGTTTACAATGTACATGTACTAACAATATTTGCAACTTGCGTGCGTTAACAATACGTATGACTTGTGTGTGTTGATATACTTGTAACTTATGTGTACTATAACATTTGTAACTCATATGTACTAGAAACATTTGTAACTTGCATGTGCTAAAACATTTGCAATGTGAGTGTGTAAAACATTTGCGATGTGTGTGTGTAAATATAAAGGGGTTGTGTGCTTGTGAATAAAAATACCAGTACTGATTTTCTAAAAGGGTGCAAGATTGCGTTCCCTGTGATTATCGGATATATACCCCTTGGGTTTGCATGTGGAGTTGTGCTACAGAGTGCAGGGTTAACTGTGCTTCAAATAGCACTCATGTCGTTGCTTGTTTTTGCAGGAGCTGGACAATATATAGCTGCTGGAATGATCGTTGCCTCATCTCCATTAACGATTGGTATAACGATTTTTATAATCAACCTGAGGCATATATTATACACTTCATCACTTATTCCATACATTGGACAATGGACAAATATTAGAAAATATATTTTTGCATCCGAGATAACTGATGAAACATTTGCATTGCATTCATCTATGTTGAAAAAGAATGAAACATTAAATTATAGTCAAGCTATGGGTATAAATATAGCCTCTCACTCTGCATGGATTATTGGAACTATTTTAGGTGCGATACTAGGTTCAACTATCCCTAGCGAAGAAGCTTTTGCAATTGATTTTGCACTGCCAGCTTTATTTATTGCACTCATATTGCCTAGACTTGCACACCGTCCTCAATTTATTGCAGCGATAATCGCAACGATATTTACGATTATATTTACATCTTTAAATATGTCTTATTGGGGAGTAATTTTGACTGCCGTCTTAACATCAATTCTAACCTACACTCTTTTTGAGAGTCATAGATGAGCGATTACAATATATACCTAACTATAATCTTAATGGCTGTATTCACTTATGCTACAAGAATTATTCCACTTCTAGTTATTAGAAAAAGAAAGCTTGGTGAAAGAACAATCAAAATATTGTCGTTCATCCCTGTGAGTATTTTAACGTCGCTACTTGTTTACGATATATTATTTAAAGATGTAGATGGTAAAAGAGAGCTATATCTATCGCTAGATAATGATAGAATAATCGCATCTGTGATAACTTTTATTATCGGATACACTACAAAAAACTTCTATGTTACAGTGATCGGAGGAATTTTATCACTGATAATAATGAGGCAAATTTTCGGGTATTAAATTAGACTAATTAACTAAATATGTATTAGTTGATTGCATTGATTAGTGAGTTCGTTGAACTAATATATTAAGTTAGTTCGTTTATGTATTTAGGTTGATTAGTGAGTTGGTTGAACTGGTAAGCAGTAGCCATTAAATGACAGGCTTGCTCACGCACTTGATAGTTAAATTACAGACAGATTACTGTTCATATGTTTGGTAGTGAATATTGGTAGTGAATAATTGACAAGTTATATAATATCATAATCTAGAAATTAAGTGATATACCAAGAGCAATTTTTAAGTTAAATGGTGATATCGCCTCACTTATAAAAATACTTGTTCCATCTGCATTCGTTTCATCAAGTTTGGTATTTATAGCAAAATTCTCATTGAAACTATATCTAGCTTCCATAAAAATTCCTACTAAACCATTTTTTGTTAAAAGATATTCAGCACCTACAAATAGATCTATTCCTGCTAACATAGAGTATTGATGCTTACTAATATCTAAATTCACAGCACCGTTCTTATAACTTTTAAATAGTACATCATAAAAATTTAATGTGAAACCTACACCGCCCCATGCGTTAACCATATTAGATGATGTTTTATATGCTAAATTAAGTTGGATAGCTGTGTTATCTACCAATCCTGTGTACGTTGAATTTTTTAATGTTGTATACTCATAAACCGAACCGATACCGATCATCGCATTACCGTAGATAGTGTTCACAACATTAACATATGCAAACCCACCACCAGAGATCTTATCATCACCGAAATAATCTTTACTATAATCGGTGTATGTACCGTATAATCCGACAAAACCTCTCGACTTAAAATATCCGTCATTATTTACATAAGTGCCATCTTCATTCGCAAATACGTAACTGCTTGTAGAGGCTATTATAAAAAATAAAAGTAACAATAATCTCATATTATATATCATCTCTTTTTAATAAAGTTGGATCAATCGGATATTTACCAGTAAAGCAAGCTGTACAGTAATCTTCACTCACAAGTACCGATATCATGCCCTCTAATGATAGAAAAGCTAGTGAATCAGCACCTATAAATTTTCTTGTTTCTTCAATTGTATGAGTGTTAGATATCAACTCATTTCTGCTAGGAGTGTCAATGCCGTAGTAACATGGGTTCTTTGTAGGTGGTGATGATACTCGTACATGAACCTCTTTTGCCCCAGCATCACGCAACATATGAACGATCTTCTTGCTTGTTGTTCCTCTAACTATTGAATCATCAACAACGATTACTCTCTTACCTTTTATTATAGATTTAACAGGATTAAGTTTTACCTTAACACCGAAATCTCTTATTGACTGACTAGGCTCAATAAATGTTCTTCCAACATAGTGATTACGAATTAATCCCATCTCAAACGGTATACCACTCTCTTCAGCGTAACCGATCGTAGCTGTTATTCCTGAATCAGGCACAGGGATCACTACATCTGCATCAATCGGAGCTTCTTTAGCTAAAGTCTTTCCGAATGATTTTCTTACATCATAAACATTTTGTCCGTATAAAAACGAATCTGGTCTTGCAAAATATACATGTTCAAATACACATGGTGCAGGTTTAAAACCTGTTAGATCAAACGGATATACAGATCTTATACCTGTTGCATCAATAATTATCATCTCACCAGGTTCAATCTCTCTTACAAATTTTGCACCTATTAGATCTAAGGCTACAGTTTCACTCACTAACACATAAGCATCTTTCATCTTACCTAGTGCAAGTGGTTTAACACCGTTTGGATCACGAATACCGATCAATGAATCCTCAACTACAGCGACTATTGCAAACGCTCCACTTAACTCTTTCACAGACTCAACTATTGCAGTATTAATATCCGTTGATTTTAATCTTCTTGATATAAGGTGTAAAAATGGTTCAAGATCTGTTTCAGTAGAAAAGATCGCCCCATCTTTCATAAGCTCTTCACGAATTTTGTATGTGTTCATAAAATTACCGTTATATGCGACAGCGATCTGCCCTATCGGTAACTCTGCAACTATCGGCTGAATATTGCCAGGAGAGTAATTTCCATCAGTTGGATATCTATTATGACCTATCGCTAATTTACCAGGAAGTTTTTTCAATCTCTTCTTATTATAAACATCTGCAACTAAGCCGAAACTCTTATATGAATTTATCTTTTCGCCGTCATAAACAGCCATACCAGTCCCTTGTTGCCCTCTATGTTGTAAAGCATAAAGACATAAATAAACTAAATTAGCAGCCTCATGGTTACCATAAACACCTGCAACCGCACACTTATCACTAAATTTATCAAATGCCATAAAAACCCACCACCAAATAATCAAATTTGAGAAAGAAGTATAACATAACGAACATATACTGTCATTACTAAATAATCATATAATAAAATTATATTTTAATATATTCATAAAATAAACTAATTTTTAAACCATTCTGCCACAAAACTTAGATGTCACTCTAATATTTTCAACATCGCAATAAATAAACTAAGGTTTTAACATATTTAAACCCTAAAACTTGATAATACTATCTTCTTTAGAATATTATAATCAATAAACTGAGTCTTAACGTGTCAAAACCACAAAACTATGTAGCTCTAATATTTTTGATATCGCAATAAATAAACTAAGCTTTTAACATATTTAAACCCTAAAACTTGATAATACTATCTTCTTTAGAATATTATAATCAATAAACTGAGTCTTAACGTGTCAAAACCCTAAAACTATGTCACTCTAATATTTTTGATATCGTAATCAATAAACTGAGTCTTAACGTGTCAAAACCATAAAACTATATAATGTTGTCTTCTTTTAATATCTCTGTAAAATATGCTAAAAGTTCTTCTTCTTTTACTTTCTTAACTATCTCACCTTTACGGAAGATAATACCTACGCCTGCACCACCTGCAATTCCGTAATCAGCCTCACGAGCTTCACCAGGTCCGTTCACAACACAACCCATCACAGCTATTGTAACTACTGATGTTGATTTTGATACAAGTTTTTCAACTGTTTCAGCAAGTCCTATCAAATTGATATCTGTTCTGCCACACGTCGGACATGAAATTATCTCAACACCTGTACGTCTAATATCAAGCGATGCCAATATCTGATACGCTATACGAACCTCTTCTAACGGATCGCCTGTTATTGATACTCTAAACGTATCACCTATTGAGTCTGCTAACAACGATCCTATACCTATCGATGATTTTATTGTGCCTGCAAATAATGTTCCAGCCTCTGTTACACCAACGTGAAGAGGATAATCTGTTTCTTTAGCAAATAATCTATATGATTTAATTGTCGTCATAACTGAACTTGATTTCATAGATACTTTAAAATTGTCAAAACCAAACGATTCTACCATACGACTATTGTATAAAGCAGATTTACAAAGTGACTCAGCGTTAACGCCATCTGATTTTAATATCTCTTTCTCTAACGATCCAGAATTCACACCTATACGCATAGCTACACCGTTTGATTTGCACGCATCTGTAACAATCTTAGTCTTCTCCATACCTCCAAGATTGCCTGGATTAATACGTATACAATCAGCACCGTTCTCAACTGCCAATAATGCTAGACGATAATCAAAATGAATATCTGCAATAAGCGGAATATTTATACGATCTTTAATACTTTTTAATGATTTTCCTGCTATTTCATCTGGTACGGCTACACGAATTAATTCGCAACCAGCCTCTTCTAACGATATAATCTGCTTAACTGTTGACTCTATATCAGATGTGTTTGTATTACACATAGACTGAATTAATATCGGATTGCCGTTACCTAATTTAACTGAACCTATTTTTATCTCTTTACTTACTCTCATAACTTTAAATATAACATCTATATTATAATAAATAAATAGTTTTATCTCATTTTGTTCCATTATAAGAACACTTGCTCAAAAGTGTTGAGAAATTCTTTAAATAATGATACGATCAATCTAAATTTTATGGAGCTAATTAGAATAATTATAAATGGATAATAAATTAATTGAAAAAATAAAAGGTGCTACCTTTTTAGGTAACAGTCTGCACGAGTATGCAATAGCATTAGTAATATTTGTTGTGTCTTTCTTACTGATAAAATATATAGAAGTGCTTTTTTCAAAAGTATTAAATAAAAGAATGCAAAGAACAAAAAACTCTGCACTAATAGTTATTAACAATACCGTTAGAAGTTCTATCATTCCAATAGCGATAGCCATTTCATTTAGTCTAGCACTTGAACCGTTAGAAATTGAACTTGGCACAAAAGAGCTATCGTCAAAAGTAGCAACCGTTGTTTTATCTGTGCTTATAATAATATTTTTAAATAAACTTGTTAGAAATATATTTAACCAATACTCTGTATCTGTACATAATATACCGAGCAGTATAGTTACAATCATACAGGTGCTTATATGGATATTAGGTTTATTATTTATTCTTGCAAATATAGGATATGACGTAACTTCATTCGTTACAGGTTTAGGAGTTGGTGGTGTCGCAATCGCTTTAGCATCTCAATCTATATTAGGAGATGCATTTAATTATTTTATAATTCTGTTCGATAAACCATTTGTTAAAGGTGACTTCATAAAGATAGATAACCTAAGTGGAACAGTTATTGAAATCGGTCTAAAAGCTGTTCAATTAAGATCGCTGACTGGTGAACTTATATACATATCTAACACAAAAGCACTTAGTGCGACTATTCAAAACTATAACGATCTTGAAAGAAGAAGAGCTGAAATATCGTTCGGTGTTGAATATAGTACGCCGTATGATAAACTTCAGCAAATTTCTAATATAGTTAAAGAAATCGTAAACTCTACTGAAATAGTTGACTTCGATAGAGTATATTTTAGCGAATTCGGAGATTCATCTTTAAACTTTCAATTAATATATTATGTTGTGTCATCAAGTATTTTAGAGTATGCTGAAAAAATTGAAGAGATAAATATGAAAATAATGGCCGAGCTTACTAAAATAAATGTTGGATTTGCTTTTCCAACAAGAACGCTATATATCGCTCAAGATAAAGCTAGTAGCCCGTTTGTTAATAAGTAATATTAATCATATAAACTTATTTACTATATAGTGATAATATCAATATAAACTCGTAAATAAGTGCAAGCAGTATAAGGGGAATAAATTGTCATACATCGCTTTAGCAAGAAAATATAGACCTCAAAGGTTTGATGAACTTCTGTCACAAGAGTTTGTTACTAAAACTTTAGAAAATGCATTAAAGATGGATAGAGTGTCGCATGCCTATTTATTCACTGGCCCTCGTGGAGTTGGTAAAACGTCTGCTGCAAGAATATTCGCTAAAGCTATCAACTGTCTAAATCCTGATGGAATTAACCCTTGTAATGAATGTGATAACTGTAAAGATATCGTGAGTGGCACATCGCTTGACGTTATTGAAATTGATGGAGCTTCTAATCGTGGTGTTGATGAAATCAGATCGTTACGTGAAGCTGTTCAATTTATACCTATTAAAAGTAAATTCAAAGTATATATAATTGATGAGGTACATATGTTAACTAAAGAGGCGTTCAACGCTCTCCTTAAAACATTGGAAGAACCTCCTAAATTTGTGATATTTATTTTCGCAACAACTGAAAGTAATAAAGTTGCTCCAACTATTCTTTCTCGTTGCCAACGATACGATTTTAAAAAAATACAAGCATCGGTGATGAAAGATAATCTTATTGATATCCTTAATAAAGAAAATATTAAATTTGAAGAAGATGCACTAAATATAATCGTTAGAAGATCTGATGGTTGTATGAGAGATGCTCTATCGCTACTTGATCAAGTGATCGCTTTCACAAGTGGCACTGTAAATATAGAAGACACCTCTTTCTTACTTGGATCGCTCGATACTTTTATATCTCAAGAACTTTTTGAAAGCATAATAAAAGAAGATGTTGATAAAGTTGTTACATTAATAAATAAAATAACTGAACAAGGTTTAGAGTATAGAACTTTAAATGAATCATTAATCGAACACACAAGAAACTCTCTTTTTCTAGTTTTATCAAACACGTTGCCTATTGAAAATCTTACTGCTAATGAAAAAGAGTTTTACGATAATTTAAAGAAATTCTTATCACATCAAAGACTGTATGCGATATTTCAAATATTTATTAAACTATCACAAGATCTTAAATATTTTGATTTTCATAAATATATATTCGAATTTGCAATTTTTAAAGCATCTACTATATCTCAAATCATACCTATTGATCATGTTGCAAATTATGATATTAATCCTAACGCAATAGTTAAAAAGATTGAAGTTCCGATTATCCCTATAATTAACGAAGATATAGAAGATAAAAAAAAAAGATAGTTGAAGAGAGTGTTGTTAAAGAAACACATTTCTTTAAAGATAATTCACCAGATATATGGAGAGAAGTCTGCTTAGAAGTTGTTAAAAGATTTGATGGAGCTGTTGCTGAAAATATTAAATATAGCCACCTCATATCTGTATCTCCTCAAAAAATAGTTGTCGGTTTTACTAAAGATAGAAAATTTTATTTTGACCACTTGTCAAAAATTGAAAACAAAGATAAAATAATATCTGTATTAAATGAACTCGTAACTCCTGCACCTGTGTTAGAGTTTGTGATTGAAAAAGATAGTAACAATATAGCGTTGATAGATAAAATAAATACTGAATTAGAGTATCATAATAGAATGGCTAAAAAAACCGTTATTGAACATCCGTTCATTAACTCTATCATAAAAGATATGGACGCTGTTGTAGAAGATATAACAAATTTAGATGATAAAAAAGATGTTTAATTGCTTAATGATAATAAGTGTGTATAAAATTTTTATACCGTAAAATTTATCAAGCAATATAGAGGTAAAATTATGAATATGCAGAATTTAATGCGTCAAGCTCAGAAGATGCAAAAGAAGATGGAAGAAGCACAAGCTGAAGCGGCTACTCAAGTTGTTGAAGCGTCTGCTGGCGGCGGAATGGTAACTGTTAAAGTTAATGGCAAACAAGAACTGCTTGATATCGTGATAGAGAAAGAAGTTGTTGATCCTGATGATATAGAGATGCTACAAGATCTTATTAAAGCTGCCGTAAATGAAGGAATGAAACAATCTTCTGCAGCTCTTCAAGAAAAAATGGGCGAACTAACTGGTGGACTTGGACTTAAATTTCCTGGAATGTAAATTATATCTTAGACATGTAAAACATGTTTAAACTCACTAAAATTAAGAGTTTGTAATATATAAAAAATATTAACATAAATAAAAGTTAAAAAATTTAAACGTACTAAATATGTTTAATGTGTTTTAAAGTTTTGAAAATTTTCCAATCTACTTAATATGCAGTACAAGTTTTTAAAACTTATTAAACATGTTTAATATCTAATAAAAGCTTCAACTAAGAATTAAACTTGTGAAACAATTTTAATGTTCAATATTATAGTAGAAAATATCAAGCATATAAACACATTTAGTTCATGCTAAAAATTTCTGTGGTATATTAATATCAAGCATACAAAATATGCTTAACTAGGTAGGTATAACAATGAGTGATAATAGAAAAAAAATCGAGTTTATAGATCTAAAAACACAGTATGAAAAATATAAAGATGAGATCAATTCTGCAATATTAAATGTATGTTCATCTGCACAATTTATATTAGGTAATGATGTGACTGTGCTTGAAGAGAGTTTGTCAAAATTTACTGAAAGTAAACATGCGATCTCGCTATCATCTGGAACAGATGCTCTACTTCTTGCACTTATGGCGATTGACATTAAGCCTGGTGATGAAGTTATTACAACACCTTTTACATTCTATGCTTCATCTGAAGTGATAGCTTTCCTTGGTGCAAAACCTGTGTTTATAGATATCTTTGATGATACTTACAACATGGACTATAACCTTATTGAATCAAAAATAAATAGCAAAACGAAAGCTATTATGCCTATATCACTTTACGGACAAGTAGCTGACATGAATATGATTAATGAGATTGCTGCAAAACATAATATCCCTGTTGTGGAAGATGCTTGCCAAAGTTTTGGAGCAAGTTATGATGGTAGAAAAAGTTGTAATTTATCTACAATCGGTACAACATCTTTTTTCCCGTCTAAACCACTTGGTTGTTACGGTGACGGTGGAGCTTTATTTACGAACGATGATAAACTTGCAACTAAAATATTAGCGATGCGAAACCATGGACAAACAGAAAGATATATGCACGAATATTTAGGTATCAACGGTAGACTTGATACTATTCAAGCAGCTGTATTAAATGTTAAATTAAAATATTTTAACGATGAATTACAAGCAAGAGAAAAGATCGGAACTCGATATACAAAACTTATAAATGCGTTAGGCAAAAATATTGTAACTCCTACTGTGAAAGCTGATAGAACATCTGTTTATGCACAATATTCTATAAGAGTTAAAAATAGAGAGAACGTAATTGCAACCTTGACTGAACACGGAGTGCCTACTGCTATTCATTATCCGAAACCGTTGCACGAGCAGAAAGTGTTTAATTATCTTGGATATAAAAATGGAGATTTCCCTGTTTCGGAGCTTGTGGCAAATGAAATTATGTCTTTACCTATGAGTCCGTTTTTGACAGAAACAGATCAAGATTATATAGTCGAGAAATTAAATCTTGCGGTTAAAGGTTAGTAATATTATATTGAATTAACTAAACTACTAGCAACAAATAACATTTAAAAGTCACAACATAAGGGTAAGTATTTTTAGTTAAATATTTTGCCCTTTTTTATTTACGATTTTACCTTGATGATATTTAGAGTTGAACTATTTAAGCAAATTTTAGATTTATAATAAGTACTTAAAAATATCGCTTAGTTGTTGCACAGTTTTATAGATTTTTTTAATTAGTAATAGGTATTTATAATGAACGACAAAAAGAAAGTAGCCTTAATTGCGATGGTGTTATCTATTATTGTGGCAATAATTTCAGCTATTTTATTGATTAGAACAGATGATGAACAATAGACGAAAAATAGTTGCGATCACAATGTTTTTTTCTATCATAATGATAGTTGTTACAGCGATATTATTGATCGTACCAGATGAATTTAAAGATGCGAACTATGCAATTCTAGGTCTTAAAAGATTAAGAATAATAAATATCCATAAAGCGTTTGGAGGATTATTTTTTATACTTATAACTTTTCATCTTAGATTTAATGGTAAAACTTTAGGACACTATATAAAATCTACCGCTAATTTATTGATATCCAAAGAAACACTAATCGGCTTAGCAATTGTTATAGCTGTGTTCACTGGAGGATTTTTATGGTAGCAAATACATAATATTTACCTGTTATTAATTTTACACACTATATAAATTATGATTGTTTATTTCTAAAAAATCATAATCACCACGCCGTCTAATTTAGTAAGAAATTACGACTACAAACAAACATATTTAACTTTTTTTTTTACAACTGTTTGGTTTAGTAAATCAAACGACTACACCTACAAAACTGTTCTATAGAAATCTTTTGTAAACTATTCAGCTTAGTAAATTGTAATTCAATGCCTCTCTACTCTGTGAAATCTTTTGCGAACTATTCAACTTAGTAAATTGCAATTCAATGCCTCTCT
>CAMRCY010000054.1 GCA_947041165.1 uncultured Deferribacteraceae bacterium
TGTTAGAGAATATAGATAGACATTTAAAGATGAACAAAACCCCATTTGACGCTGCGTATGACGGTACTAAAGAGGTTTGGGGTGCAGTACTTATATCAACCCTTACAACGATTGCAGTGTTCTTACCTGTTGTATTTATCAAGGAAGAAGCTGGACAGTTATTTTCAGATATAGCCTTGTCGGTATCTGCTGCTGTTGGATTAAGTTTAATAGTTTCAGTACTTGTAATCCCTGTTGCAACTAAACTTGTATATAGTGCTGGTAAAGTTAAAGGTAAAACTAAATTAACTGGCAAGATGAAACAGGTCGATGAAGTTATAACTAAAATAGGTGATGTGTCTGTTAATGCATTGATGAGTGTTTCTAATAGAGTTAACAAATCAACTAAAAGCAAGTTACTAGCGATCGGTGGTGTTACAGCGTTTGCACTTATATCAACCTATCTACTTATCCCAAAAATGGATTATCTACCTAAAGGAAATAAAAACCTTGTTGAAGCATTTTTAACTATCCCTCCTGGATTATCAATAGAAGGAAGAACAGCGATTAGTGACCAATTATTTAAATATGTTGAACCTCATATCGGTGTAGAGAAAGATGGATACCCAGCTATTGAGAATTTTTCATTTGCAAGTGGTACATGGGGTATAAGTTTATATGTTACCGCTGAGGATAAAAATAGAGCTTCAGAAATTGTTCCTCTAATCGCAAAAGGAATAGCAGAAATCCCTGGGATATTTGGTGCGAGTAGCCAGTCAGAACTTTTTAAAATCGGACGTGGATCTGGTAGCCAACTTCTACTTTTTATCTCAGGTGCTATGGAGTATGACGAACTTGCATCAAAAGTTTTATTAATACAAAATAGAGTGCTTGAAAATATCGAAGGTGCTCAAGTTAGATCTAATCCGAATGCTAATCCTGTATGGCCTGAGATATATTTCTATCCTGATAGAGAAGCGTTAAAAGCTGCAGGTATATCTACAAGTGAGATGGGTATGGTACTTGATGCATTTCTTGATGGTAGAAAAGTTGCAGAGATAACCGATGCAGAACTTGGAACAATTGATATTGTTTTACAAGGCACATCGTCATTATATAATAACCCTAACGAGATTAATTCTATACTTGTGAACTCTCCATATGGACCTCCTGTTCCTATATCTAACTTAGCGAAAGTTGTTGAAACATTAGGAGTTGAGCGTATAAGAAGATATAATTCTCAAAGATCATTCTCGCTATCAATCACAACAACTGAAAAAATTGTGTTAGAAGAGTTACTTAATAAAACTATGGATGAAGTAATTGAACCTCTTCGTGCAGAAGGGCTTATTGATGGTATTAATGTTACAACAAGTGGTGCTGCGGATAAATTAAAACAAGCTCAAACAGCGTTACTTAGCAATATGTTTTTAGCAGTTATGATAACCTATTTATTGATGGCGGCATTGTTTAATAACTTTCTATACCCATTAATCATATTAATCACACTGCCACTTGCAGCAACTGGTGGGTTTTTAGGACTTGGTGCAACTAACCTATTTTTAACATCTCAACCATTAGATATATTGACGTTGCTAGGCTTTATTATGTTGATAGGTATTGTGGTAAATAATGCAGTTCTTATCGTGCATCAGTCGATAGCTAACGTCGATTACGGTATGAGTAGTAAAGAGGCTATTGCCGATTCTGTTAAAACAAGACTTCGTCCTATCGGAATGAGTACACTATCATCA
This sequence comes from uncultured Deferribacteraceae bacterium, assembly GCA_947041165.1. Lineage (GTDB taxonomy): Bacteria > Chrysiogenota > Deferribacteres > Deferribacterales > Mucispirillaceae > CAMQYB01. Next base: position 1,734 of record CAMRCY010000054.1, read on the forward strand.
CTTTTTGGAATGCTACCATTAGTTATAGCACCTGGAGCTGGTAGCGAACTATATCGTGGACTTGGATCAGTTATCGTTGGTGGACTCGCATTTTCGACTGTATTTACAGTGTTTATTATACCAGCACTACTATCATTTGTCTTAAAAGATAAGATTAAGGCTGATAAATAAATAAATAATATAAGTAGATAATATATTTATATATTTTATTGCCAAAATCAATCATTGGTGCTATTCTTTTTATATGAGATTAATTACAAAACTAGTAGGAGTTTATGGATAACAACCATTTTGACAGCAACAACAAAAAAACCATAGCAGAGCAGCTAATCGCTTTGCCATTATTTCAAGACCTTAATATTGATATCGAGGTTATGAATAATATCGTCACTTCCTCAAGAGAGTTACACCTTCTTAAAAATGAACTTATATTTCGTAGAGGTGAAAGATACCATAAAGGGATATATTTTATCCTTAGTGGTAAAGTAACTTTAGTCAAAAAAGATATGAGTACTATCTCGCACATATATGAATATGATTCGATAGGATTAACTGCATTTTTCGGTAAAAATATGTATGAAAATAGTGCGACAGCGTTTTCTGATTGTTACATTATATTTCTGCCTGAAATTGCTATCTATCAATTAATGGATAAATATAAGAAATTTAAAAACCGATTAATTAAACAGATCAAACAAAGATTTGAAGAGTTTGGAAAAATTCATACAAACTTTCTATTTCATTCAAACACTAAACAAGTTAGCAAATATATGAAATCTCCATTAATAACTATCAACGCTTCGGCGTCAGTGTTAGACACGATAGAACTTTTTAATCAAGTAAAAGTACGCATGTTAATTGTTACTGGTAGAAAAAATTCTATTCAAGGCGTTATCACAAAAGATATAATTCTTGCAAAACTTCCATCAATGAACGCTAATAGCAAACATAAAGTTAAACAAATTATGGATAAAAATCCTCTATATCTTCCTTGTGAACTTCCAACCGATACTGCACTTGGACATCTTTCTAAAAATCAACAGAAATATGCTATTGTAATATGTAACGACCAACCAGTTGGTGTAATATCTAAAGATGCTCTATTAAAAGCTGCTAGTGAAAATGTTAATATCTATCTTGCGTATATACAAGATTTAAATACTATTAAAGAGCTGACTTCATACCTACGTAACTTAACATCATCGGCACAGTATATATTAAGTTCAGCAAGAATATCTAGAGAAGAGGTAGAATCTTTATCATATTCTCATCTAGCTATCCTTCGTAAGGTTTTTGATATCACAACTAATTCGTTCGCTACAAACAACAATTTTAAATTATCGGATTACGACTATTCATATGCACTGCTAGGCCCTCTTGCTAGGAAAGAATCTGATCTATCACCATTTATATGCACAGCTATTATCTTAAATGATGATATGTCTGATGAGGATGTTAACAACTTTAAAGAGTACTCTAAGGCGTATTTAAAAAATATTATTCTTACTGGTTATAAATTGAATTATCAAGCAGCAGATAGATATATGAACTCCGAGTTTATAAAACGTAAATCAGAGTGGCTAAAAGATATTGATGACTGGATAGCAAGCCCTAACAGTAGATCAAACATTCCATTTTTTGCTTTAAATGATAGTATTCTGCTTGATGGCGATAGTGATATGTTTAAAGAGTTACATACGTATCTATGCGGCAAGTTGAGAGAACATCCATCTCTTTTTGGTAAACTAATCAACGCTGTTACAATTAAACTTCCTATATCATTTTTTAGCAAATTTATTTTGAGTGATATAGAAGAACATAAAAACAAAATAAACCTATTTGAGAATGGTATCAATTATCTATCAATAATTAATAAAATTCTTAAAATTTATACAGGTATAAATGACACCACAACAGCTGCAAGATTAAGATCTTTAGCTAGGCTTAATTTAATGCCGAAAGACTTAATAAAAGTCACTATGGAATCGTATGACGTAATATTTGCAACTCTTCTAAATGAACAAATTAACCAATCTCTAAAAAACCAACCTATAACAACATTTATAGAACCAGGCTCGCTATCACTTGTTTATCAAGAGAAATTATTACGCTCTTTTCAATTCCTAGCAGACTACATCAATCATGCAAAAAAACTGATTGAAGATTTATAAAATAACTTATTTACAAGAAAGGATCGTTATGGATAAAAGTAACCAACAAAAATTAGTAGTATTAATAGATGCAGATAATGCATCACCTAGTATTATATCAGACTTAACAGCAGAAATAGTAAAGTACGGCGTTATTAATGTATTTAGAATATACGGCGACTGGACTAAACCTAATCTTAGAGGATGGAAAGAAGTTCTTCTTGATTATGCGATCAAACCTATTCAACAATTTAGTAACACAAGTGGTAAAAACTCAACAGATAATGCATTAATAATTGACGCAATGGATCTTTTATACACTGGTAAATTTGAGGGGTTTTGTATCGTTTCATCTGATTCTGATTTCACAAGATTAGCATCAAGAATTAGAGAAGAAGGATTAAAAGTTTACGGTTTTGGAGAGAACAAAACTCCTAAAGCGTTTATATCTGCATGCGACAAATTTATCTTTACTGAGATATTAAGAGCTGATAAAGCAGAATTAAACCAAATTAAAAAACCTGATAAAAAAGCATTAATCGGTAATAAAAAATTAATCACATTATTGAAAATAGCTGTTGAAGCATCAGCTGATGATACAGGCTGGGCATATCTTGCAGATGTTGGACAATATATAACAAATCGTGAGAAAGAGTTTGATCCACGAAATTACGGTTATCATAAACTAACAGAGCTAATAAGAAATGTTGACGTGTTTGAAATAGATGAAAGACGTGATGATAAAGTGAAACATATTAAACTTATTTTTGTAAAAGATAAAGAACGTGAAATGGGTAACCTTTAAGCATAATCTTTTCAGCACTAAAAATTGATATAAACTACATACCACTATTTAATTACTCAAAATAGTGGTTTTTTAAATTCTAAAATATTTGCAATCAATTTTTCATTCTAAATACTAAAATACCTGCAATCACTTTTCTTATTATATATACTAACATTTAAAATTATATTTTATAAGAAAAATAACATAACATTAATTGTTTTACATTAAGAAAGAAATCTACGATTATTTATATTTCATACAAATCTTCAATAATAACTTTAGCAACCATATTAAATATTTATCTGATCAAAAAAACATTATTATTATTCTGATTAATCCAACATCCACCTATCATAACTTATCTAAGTATTGGTAACAACCGTTAAACTCGTATATTTTTAATATCTCTCAGCCCACTTATTTTATACGTTTTACTGATAATCAATATTATTACATTTCATGACTACTAACTTTATGTTCTATAAAGTTACCACAATAAACTTCGCACTACAATTGTGATGATCCCACTTAACACAGCAATCTTTTAACAGTTAAGAATTATCTTGCTTATCTTACTTGATACAGTGAAATCACTCATCTTACTTGATGCAGTTAAATTGCTTATCTTACTTGATACAGTGAAATCACTCATCTTACTTGATGCAGTGAAATCACTCATCTTACTTGATACAGTAGTGCAATCACTCTTCGCTTCCACCATTTAATGCTATCATCATCTCTAACTGTAATTTTTGAATCTCTTCAATTGGCACAATTTTGTGTTTAAGACTTTTCACTTTTTTGATCTCTTTACTCCATAAAAATGGAATGTATAAAAGTCCTTCATCAGACTTTATATTTTTGATCTCTGTTTGCCAATTATCTAAACGATATAACTCATAAAACTTTTCAACCCTCTTTCCACCTAGTACAAAGAAGAAAACAAAATCGCTATACTTAATACCTAACTCTTCCCACTCTAACGTATCTGGAGCAAAATAATGAACCATGTTTTCTGCATTAATAGAGAAAAGTCCACCTGTGATATCTTCAGCAACAACGATCATTCCATACGGTTTTAAGAACGCATTCTTCTCTACAAAATCAATATCACCACTACCAAATATCCGCACCCATTTATCGCAAATTATTCCACCAGTTAAAGTAACAATTTCACCTAACGAACTTTTATCATCTAACTTATAAATAGATTTTGCTTGCTCTACTTTTAAATTATCAACTGGTAGTACAGTTACCTCGCAACTTGATTTTAAAATCTCTTCATTCAACGCTTCTATCATAGTCATAAAATCTTCTCCATTTACACATTCAAACGATTATATATAAAACTCTCTATCAAATCAACTAATCATAAAAAAGAGAGAGGATAATCTACCCTCTCTCTATAATACTTATATAATTTTAAAAATTATCTACGGTTTAGTGAATTGATATTTCTTAGAAGAAATATGTTTAGAACCCGTTCCTGCTGGAATAAGTTTACCCATAATAACATTCTCTTTAAGTCCTCTAAGTTTATCCATTTTACCTGAACATGCCGCATCCGTTAAGACTCTTGTCGTCTCTTGGAATGATGCTGCAGAGATAAAACTTTCTGTGTTTAAGGCAGCTTTTGTAATACCCTGTAATATCGTTCTACCAGATGGAGGTTGTTTACCCTCTTCTAATAGTTGAGCCTGAATTGCTTTGAAATCAGTTTTATAAACTTCTTCATTCTGCATAAATTCAGAATCACCAGGTTCATCGATAACTACCTTTTTAAGCATCTGACGTACAATAACTTCAATGTGCTTATCGTTGATAGAAACCCCTGATTTACGATATACTACTTGAATTTCATCAACTAGATATTTCTCCAACGCCTCTTCACCTAGAACTGCAAGTTTGTCATGAGGATTTATATGTCCATCAATCAACTGCTCTCCAGCTTTAACTCTGTCACCTTCGTGAACATTGATATATCGCTGATTACTAATGTTATAAGATTTTTTATCACCAGTCTGTTCGTTCGTAACAGTGATTTTTCTCATACCACGAGTAGATTGTTCTATAGTTACTAATCCCTCAATCTCAGCAATAACCGCTGGATCTTTAGGTTTACGTGCTTCAAATAACTCAGCAACACGAGGTAGACCAACTGTAATATCTTTTGTCTTTTGAGCTTCTCTTGGTATCTTCGCAATAATCTCACCAGCTGGAACTAATGCACCCTCTTCAACAATAATGTTTGCACCAGGAGGCATAGGATAGCTATGTATAGTTTTATTGCCTTCACCTTTAATAGATAATCTCGGTTGACGTCTATCACGTAAATTACCAACTACAACTTTCTGTGATAATCCTGTTATCGGATCGATCTCCTCTTTAAGAGTATCTCCTTCAATTAACTCTCCAAATGCGATAATCCCTTCAAACTCTGTAACAATTACAGATGCGTGAGGATCCCATTCGTAAAGCAATTCTCCTTGCTTAACAGTGCTACCCTCTTTAATTCTAATTCTATTACCATATCCTGGCCCGTAACGCTCAATAATCCTTCCGTCGTTATCTTTAATAAATAACGAACCGTTACGATTAAGAACAATTAATTCACCATTTTTATTTAATACTACTTTTAAATCTTCGAAAAATACTTTACCACCTAATTTCGATATCATTGATGACTCGATCGCAGATGATGACGCAATACCACCAACGTGGAATGTTCTCATCGTTAACTGAGTACCAGGCTCTCCAATAGATTGTGCAGCGATAGTACCTGTTGCTTCTCCGATCTCAACCATTCTACGAATAGCTAAATCAAGTCCGTAACATTTTTTACATATACCAAATTTAGAATCACAAGTTAATGGAGATCTAACCATTATTCTATCAATTCCTGCTTTAGTTAATGCTTCAACTACGTCTTCTGATATATAACTGTTTGATGCTACAACTAATTCATCCGTTATCGGATCGTAAACATCATCAAGAATAAATCTACCGTAAATACGCTCTCCAAGTGGCTCAATTATGTTAGAACCTTGATAAAGTGGAGTTAATTCGATACCACGAATTGTTCCGCAATCATCTTCAGAGATAATTATATCTTGTGCAACATCAACAAGTCTACGAGTTAGATAACCCGAGTTAGCTGTTTTTAAAGCTGTATCGGCTAAACCTTTACGTGCTCCGTGTGTTGAAATAAAGTACTGTGATACTGTTAATCCTTCTCTAAAGTTTGCGATAATAGGAGTCTCAATAATTTCACCAGATGGTTTCGCCATCAACCCTCTCATACCACCTAACTGTGCAATTTGAGCCTTCGACCCTCTTGCTCCAGAATCTGACATGATGTGAAGATTGTTGTAAAATCTATCTTTCTTATTAGAGCTTGACGCATCTCCACCAACTGTTTCAATTGATTTCATCAACTCTTCTGCAATCGATTCATTAGTTAAAGACCATACATCAATAATCTGGTTATATCGCTCGCCTTTTGTTAAAGCACCTTCACGATAATGTTCCTCAATCTCTCTAACTTTCTGATTTGCTTCCTCAACTAAACCTGATTTTGACTCAGGAATAATCATATCATCAAGACAGATAGAATATCCAGCTTTAGTAGAATATTTAAATCCTAAATCTTTCAAATTGTCTAAGAATGTAACCGAATGCCAGTTACCTAATTTTTTATATATGTGATCAACTAATTTAACTAACTCTTTTTTACCTAGAACTTTATTAACTACGTCAAACTCGATACTGTCTGGAACGATGCCGTAAAGTATAACACGTCCTGCTGATGTATCATATATTTTCTCGTTAATTCTAACTTTGATCTCAGAATAAATATCTAACTTGCCGTGATCAATAGCGATGATAACTTCATCTGATGATGCATAGATTTTACCAGCACCTTTACCATTTCTCATAGAACGTGTTAGATAATAAATACCTAAAACCATATCCTGTGTTGGAACAGCCAAAGGATGTCCGTTTGCAGGAGATAGAATATTATACGGTGCAAGCATTAAAGTTCTAGCCTCTAATTGAGCCTCAAACGATAATGGTACGTGTACCGCCATCTGATCTCCATCAAAATCGGCGTTGAACGCTGGACAAACAAGTGGGTGAAGTTGGATCGCTTTACCTTCAATTAATAAAGGTTCAAACGCTTGAATTCCAAGTCTGTGAAGTGTCGGTGCACGGTTTAATAATACAGGGTGTTCTTTGATAACTTCCTCTAAAATATCCCATACCTCGTCACGTCTTTCTTCAACCATTTTTTTAGCTTGTTTAACAGTTGATGCTATCATATGTTCTTTCTCTAACTTGTAGTATAAGAAAGGTTTGAATAATTCTAACGCCATAAGTTTAGGCAATCCGCACTGATGCATCTTTAAATGAGGTCCTGCAACAATAACCGAACGTCCTGAATAATCGACACGTTTACCTAAAAGGTTCTGTCTAAATCTACCGTTCTTACCTTTAATCATATCCGATAAAGATTTAAGCGGTCTTTTGTTAGATGATCTAATAACTCTACCACGACGACCGTTATCAAATAGAGCATCAACTGCTTCTTGAAGCATTCTCTTCTCATTTCTAACGATGATCTCAGGTGAAGTTAATTCTATCAACTTTTTCAATCTATTGTTTCTGTTTATAACTCTTCTATATAGATCGTTTAGATCTGATGTTGCAAATCTACCACCATCTAGTGGCACTAACGGTCTAAGCTCTGGTGGAATTACAGGAATAACATCTAATATCATCCACTCAGGTTTATTTTTCGACTTTCTAAAAGCCTCTACTACTCTTAATCTTTTTGCAAGTTTAAGTCTTTTTTGTACAGATGTAGTTTCTCTTAGATCGATTTTCAACTCAGCAAGAAGTAGATCAAGATCAACTTTTTTAAGAAGATCTTTTAGAGCTTCAGCACCAATTCTTGCGATGAAACTTGTATGACCGAAATCTTCTTGAGCTTTACGATACGCTTCATCTGAAAGGATTTCTCCCTCTTTTAATGAAGTGTTTTTAGCATCTGTTACTATGTATGACTCAAAATAGGCAACTCTCTCAATATCTTTAATAGATAAATTAAGAATAGATCCTACTCTCGATGGAGTGCCTTTGAAAAACCATATATGACAAACAGGTGAAGCAAGATCAATATGTCCCATTCTTGAACGACGGACTTTAGATTGAATAACTTCAACACCACATTTTTCACAGATGATCCCTCTGTGCTTCATTCTTTTATATTTACCACATAAACATTCCCAATCTTTAACTGGTCCAAATATTTTTGCGCAAAATAATCCATCTCTTTCAGGTTTGAAAGTTCTATAATTTATGGTTTCAGGTTTCGTTACCTCGCCTGATGACCATGAATGTACCTTATCTGGTGATGCTATCTTTATACGTATAGCATCAAAGAAAACCGGAATATTTGATGGCTTCTTCTTCAGCCTATCATTCGGCATTGATAATGATAAATCATCTTTATTTTTCATCTTCGTCACTTCCTAAAGCTTCTTGTTCTGCTAATAGATCGTCAGCTGTTAATAAATCAATATCCAACACTAGTCCTTGTAACTCTTTAATAAGTACGTTAAACGACTCTGGCATTGATGGAGTAAATGTGAAATTACCATTTACAATCGATTCATAAACCGCTGTTCTTCCTTCAACATCATCTGATTTAACTGTAAGCATCTCTTGTAAGACGTTTGCAGCTCCATATGCTTCTAATGCCCAAACTTCCATCTCTCCGAGTCTCTGTCCACCGAACTGTGCTTTACCACCTAACGGCTGTTGAGTAACTAGTGAGTATGGTCCAGTAGATCTTGCATGTATTTTCGTATCAACAAGGTGATGCAGTTTAAGCATATACATTATTCCTACTGTTACTTCTTGCTCAAACATATCGCCCGATCTACCATCATATAACTTGGTTTGACCATCCGATTGATATCCAGCTTCTACTAACATAGATTTAATATCGCCCTCTTTTGCACCATTAAATACTTCTGTTGCTACATACTTATTAAGTTTCCTTGCAGCCCAACCTAAGTGAGTTTCTAATATCTGTCCCACGTTCATACGTGAAGGAACTGATAATGGATTTAATATAAGCTCAACAGGAGTACCATCAGGTAGATACGGCATATCTTCTTCTGGTAATATACGAGATACAACACCTTTGTTACCATGTCGTCCTGCCATTTTATCACCAACAGAAAGCTTTCTACGAATTGCTACAAA
>CAMRCY010000055.1 GCA_947041165.1 uncultured Deferribacteraceae bacterium
TAATTTAATTGTATAATAGATAGTAACTGTCTAATAGTTTAATTAGTTAAAACTTAGTTGGGTAGATATTAGATTTGTTTGTAATTTAGTTAAGTAATAGTTTTGCTTAACGGTTTAGTTAATTATTTGATTAAACATCTAAATAATAAGGAATTAGTTTAGAATGGCTGGTAAACATAAATGTCCTAAAGGGGCACCAAAATGGATGACAACATTTTCAGATCTAGTAACGTTACTACTAACGTTTTTCGTTCTGCTCCTTTCTATGGCAAATTTTGATAAAGTTAAGATATATCAATTCCTAGGTGTTATGGCAGGAGGGGTTGGGATACTTGATTTCCAATCACAGATTAATTTAGCTGAGATCAACACTGTTACACGTGTCGCTACAAAAGATGCGGTAGAAGATGCAGTAAAACGTGTTCAAGAAGTTCTTGAAGATACGGTTAGATCTCAAAACTTAGAGAAGATGATATCGATTGTAAAAACAGATAAAGGTATTTCAATCCGTATCATGGATGCGGTGTTTTTCACAACTAATTCAGCACGTTTATTAGAAACAGCTAAACCAATTCTTGACAAAATTATCATGATAGTTGAAGAAACTCCATATAGTATAAATATTGAAGGGCACACAGATGACACTCCTATCGGTAAAGATAGTTTCTTTAACTGGGAATTATCATCAGATAGAGCGGTATCTGTCGTACGATATTTTAGAGAAGAAAATTTTGATCCACGACGATTGTCATCTTCAGGATATGGCGAATATCACCCATTAGTCCCAAACATAACACGTGAAAATAGAGCACGAAATAGAAGGGTAGAGATTAACTTAATTTCACCAGAACTTGCAACAGTTGGACAAGATATTTTTGAGTAAAATTTTACACATAGAAACTTACAACAGTTATTAGAAAAGTTTATTAAGTAACAAGCTTGTTAACAAGAGATCTAAATAGTTAGTATTTAGAGTAAACAAGTTTTCGCACCATACGATCAGCAGATGGTGAATGTTTTAAGTTGTAGGCAATAGTTATATTTAATTTAAAATCACATACAGAGGTATATTAATGGCAAGAGCAGATGGCGTAGAACAGGAAAGTAAGAAAGGATCAAAGAAGATGTTGATAATTTTGCTTATTCTTGTTCTAGTAATTTTAGGAGTAGCAGGGTTTATAGTATTTAAGTTTGTATTAGCTCCAAAAGATATGACTGTGCAGGATGGTATTGATATAAATGTTGATGCAGCGGATACTGGTGGTGAGGTTGTTGCTAACAGAAGAAATGCTCCAACAGCGGCTGGTGTAACAGTTAGTCTTGAATCATTTGTTGTTAATTTAACTGATCCAGCAGGTAACAGATATCTTAAACTTGCTTTAGCGGTTGAGGTTCCTGAAGATAATATCGAGCTACAAGCAGAGATTGATAAGCGTATACCTATGATAAGAGATATTGTAATAGCATCACTATCGGCTAAAACTTATGAAGAGATATCGACATCACAAGGTAAAGTTTTTATGAAACAAGAACTAGTTAGAAGAATAAATTCTATTTTAACATCAGGTAGATTAAACGATGTTTACATAACAGAGTTTGTTGTTCAGTAGTCACTAGTTTTAGATAGAGATCGAGAATTTTAAACGAAGTATTAGAGGTTTGTTTATGACAAGAGATGAGATTAAGGAAATTTTTGGAGAGGTTCTTTTTGATGTATCAATTGAGCTTGGTAGAAAGAAAGTTTCAGTAGGCGAGATGTTAAGATATGAAGCAGGAACGATAATTCGTCTTGCAAAAACATCAGGAGAATCAGTTGATCTTCTTGTTAATCTCAAACCTTTAGCATACGGTGAGATTATGGTTTTAGATGAACGTCTTGCAATTCGTATAACGGAGATTTTATCTAAAGAGATGGTAACAGACAAATTTAAAGAAGGGTTGTATGGTTAAACCTTTATTAATTTTTCTATTTATTTTTGTATCAATTAACACATCGTTCTCTGCTGAAATAAAGTATGAGATAGAGCAAGATAAGATTGTGTTCAATATTTTATTTAATAGAGGGTATTCTAATTTAGATCTGTTAGAATCTAAAAACTCATTTCTATTAAGTTTTGAAACAACGGAAAAACTTGAATTTGAAAGGCAAGATTTCTTTGATCTTCCCTTAGAGTCAGCGTACATATCTGTAACTGACAATCGCAAAAAATTCGTAGTAACATATACATCTGATTACATCAAACCATCGTTAACATCAGCAGATAAGCAGATCACAATATCTATTCCTTTAACGGGAGAGTATATGGCTGGTCGTTTACCTATCATCGGTTTAGATGAGGCGATCGGTGCTAATCAAGTTGCAACACCTCCTAAAGTTGATCCACTTCCAACAACTGGATCATATTTTAGAATGCTGTTTGGATTAGGAATAGTTTTAGCAATTATACTTGTTGCCTACTCTTTAATGCGTAGATATTTCAAGAAGCAGGTTTTCACAGATATTCCAGGTACAGGCAGGTTGTTAGGTAAGGTTGATCTTGATTTAAGAAAAGCGTTATATTTTTATGAGTTAGGAGATATCATATATGTTATAGGTGTAACCGATAACAACATGACATTGATAGATAAAATTGTTGATGATGAGGAAGCAACTAAGATTAGAGTTGGTATGACATCGAAGAAAGATTTTGCTGGATATTTCTCATTTTTTCAAAAGAAGAATGATTTAGATGATGATATAAATACGAGTAACGCTATAATGGAAGAGAAACTAAAATCTTTAAGAGAGAAACGATGAAGTATAAAATTGGTATATCTCTACTCTCGACATTGTTTATTGTTTTATTTGCGAGCTTATCTTTTGCTCAAGAAACAATTCCTTTTCCGTCAATAAATTTTGGTTTAGGCGAGGCGGAATCTCCACGAGATGTAGCGTTATCATTGCAGTTAATATTTATATTTACGATTTTAGCAATAGCACCATCGATAGTTATATTGATGACATGTTTCACACGTATAATAATTGTGTTTCACTTTCTTAGAACAGCGATGGGAACAGCACAGATGCCTCCAAATCAGATCATGGCAGGTATGGCATTACTTCTAACTTTTTATATTATGACGCCAGTTTTAGCACAAGTAAATGATAAGGCGATCGCTCCATATATGAATCAAGAGATCACATTTAGAGAGGCGTTAGCGAGTGCAAAAGCCCCAGTTCGTAAATTTCTTATATCTAATACACGAAGACAGGATTTGATTTTATTTTTAGAATTATCAAAATCTGAGCGTCCACGAACAGTTGATGATATTCCTGATTTAGTAGTTTTAGGTGCATTTGTAATGAGTGAGGTTCAGGTTGCCTTTCAGATAGGTTTCCTACTTTTCTTACCATTTTTAATATTAGATTTTGTTATATCGTCGGTTCTTTTAGCTATGGGGATGATGATGCTTCCACCGGTTATGATATCCGTCCCGTTCAAGATATTATTGTTTGTATTGGTAGATGGTTGGTCATTACTTATAACTGCACTTGTGAAGAGCTACTATTAAAACATAGTTTTTCACTGTTTTATGCATATTATATACTAAAGTTAGTCGTTTTAGTTCGAGAGTTTTCTCAAGTTACTTTATACAAACTAAGTTGTTCAAACTCACAAACTTTTCAACTAAGTGACTTTATACAACTTAGGTATTCAAACTCATAAACTTTTCAACTAAGTTACTTTATACAAACTAAGTATTCAAACTCATAAACTTTTCAACTAAGTTACTTTATATAAACTAGTTGTTCAAACTCATAAACTTTTCAATTAAGTTACTTTATACAACCTAAGTATTCAAACTCATAAACTTTTCAACTAAGTTACTTTATACAAACTAAGTGTTCAAACTCATAAACTTTTCAACTAAGTTACTTTATACAAACTAGGTGTTCAAACTCATAAACTTTTCAACTAAGTTATATTATATAATTAGTATATTGATAATTATAATTATAATTATTGAACTAAGCATAGATATTCATTGTCTTCCTACATAGTATTCAAAGGAGATAAATGTGAAAAATTTATTATTGTTATTTATGATGTTTGTTGTTTCGGTGTCAACTGGTTATGCGAAAGAAGCGAAGATGGATATGTCTGGTTCTAATTCAGGGAAAGGAAAAAGTCAAAAAGTGATGATGCTCATGCATATGCCGATGATGGAACAAAAATTTCAGATGTCAGATAACGCTGATATTGATTTTCTTTACAATATGATTCCTCACCATAAAGGTGCTGTAGTTTCTTCTGAAGAATATTTAAAATATGGAAAATATACTGATGGGAGAGCTTTAGCAACTAGTATTATAGCTTCTCAAAATAAAGAGATTAAAGAGTTTAGTGAAGTAATCATTAAGTTAAATAAAAAATCAATTAAGTATGATAAAAAAGCTGTAGATAAAGTTTCTAAAGATTCAAGCAAAGCAATGATGAGCATGATGGATGCAATGAATAAAGTTGCTCTTTCAGGGGATATCGATAAAGATTATCTTTCAGGTATGATTCCTCATCATCAAGGTGCTATCGATGCGTCGAAAATCATTCTTACAATTACAAAAGATAAAACTATAAAAGAGATTGCAAATCGTATTATTAAAGATCAAGAGAAAGAAATTGCAGCGATTAAGGTAATGCTTTTAACTATGTAATTATCAAGTTCAATTACACTTTATTAATATAAGTAAATGTTTCAAAACCCCTCAAAAATTTGTGGGGTTTTTATTTAGTTTGTTTGGAAGTTATCAAACATCTGTTTTATTTAGATATGATTTTAATTCACAAACTTTAATTATCAAGCAGATTTATTTTAGTTAATGTTATGGTCTTATTTGCTATGTGAAACATCAAAATAATTTTATAATCAATGAGTATACGTTATTTAAGTATTTTAAGTTGTAAGGATACTTAATTGTATTAAAAATCTAATCTCACACTTTATTATATTAAGCTTTGACAAAATAAATTTGAATGATATATATTGTGTGAAAAAAATAAGTGATAATTATATGTACATATAATACTTTATAAATAAAGTATTATAATGATATCCGTATTTCTTGACTAATAAGCTATAAAACAGTATACTTTAGTTCTAGAATAGTGTAATAAAATAAATTTTAGGATAGGTGATTAAGTGAATGCTGATTTAGCTGTTGCATTAACAATGCGTGCCTTAGAGATATCAATGTTGGTATCTGCACCGATGCTTCTTGCTGGTTTGTTTGTTGGTTTAGCGGTTTCGGTATTCCAAGCTGTTACTCAGATACAAGAGATGACATTAACATTTATACCAAAAATAATTGCAATTGTTGCGGCTATAGCTGTTTTTTTCCCATGGATGGTAGCAACGGTTTTAGATTATACGGTTGCCTTAATTAGCAATATAAATCTTTATGTAGGTAAGTAGCTTGATTTTTTTAATTATTTTTTAAGTTAAGTGTATTTAATAGATTAAAACAATATGTAATTAATTTTAGGCGATAATAATATGTTTTATAATGTCAAATAAGTTATTTGGCATTTATTTTAATTGTATATAACAATAATATATAATAACGATTTGTGAAGAATCAACAAAAATACTTGAAAATTTTGTATTGGGTATTATATTGAATATTATGTTTAAATTATATTGAAGATAATGTTTAAATTTTTATTGGTTAATATGTAATAGTTTATTTTAATGATTTTAGGTAGATATATATTATTCTGAAATTATTAAAGTGATTATATATAAAAGTAGAGTAATAAAGAAGTAAGAAAGTATGGAGTAGAATTGTAAGTTAAAAAAAGGAGAATTATTTATGATTTCAAAAATTTCAAAAATGTTGGTAATGATGGCATTACCAATCATGTTGCTTGCTTGCGGCGGACCAAGCGGCACTGGCGGAACAAAGGCATCGGGTATGCGATTTGTTGTAGCACCAGGACAAACACTTCCTGCAGGCGTTACTGCAGAAGAAGGTCGTCTTGGTTTCGGTGAAGTTAATTTTGCTGGCGTTGAAAAAGGACCAATAAAATATAACTTAACAAACGTTACTGGCGATTCAGTAACATTTCTTACAACAGGATTAGTTGGTGGTAGTGGTGATATATTTATCACAGCATCATCTTGTTTTGAGACACTTGCAGCTGATGATAGTTGTGAAGTTACAGTAACATTATCACCTAAAGAGAAAGATAGAAGTTACAAAGATGAATATTCTGTAGAATTTTACTTTGGTACTGATCAAACTATTATATCTGAACCAGTTATGCTAGAACTTTCTGCAAGAACTTTTGCAGGGGAAGTTGCGGGTGTTGATGGGGTTCCAGGACTTAATGTTTCTAAGAACTACCAAAATGTAGAATTTGATAATGTTTCATTAGGAAACACATCATCACCACAAGTTGTTCAATACTTCTATTTTGGTGATGACGAAATAATCATTACTCCAACAGAATCAGTAACAGCAAGTGCAACTACAGCAACAACTGATACTGATAGAGAAATAAGTGTAGAGTCAGCTTGCGGACTGTTAAGATATGGAGATAGTTGTTCAGTACAATTATTTTATAAACCAGCAGTTCCATCAGCTGAGTTAGGTGATGATAAATATTCACACCTACCTGTTAGTGTGATACAAACTGGAGACCCAGTTGTTACAAGCACTATTAAGATGGTAAAAGAGTCTTTCAAACCAGCTGATTCTCTACTAATAGAGTTTCAAGATAATGTTACTAGTGAAAAATTACCTAAGTTGATTATTGCTGATAAACCAGCACCTGGTGCAATATCAAAAGCGGAAAATCTTAAGTTAGTAAGAACAGCAGATTCTACAAATATTACACAAGTGTTTTATCGTTTAGAATCAACAAATCCAGCAATTCAAGTAACAAGAAATAAGTGTGATCTTGTTTTAGAAACAGGAAAAACTGATAGTTGTGAACTAAACATTAGTTTCTCTTCAGAAGATGCAGGAGCTAAAGTTGGTTATGTTATTGCTGTTGCAGGTCAAGAGCGTATTTTCTTAAAAGTTGAGGCAGAGGCTACTACTGCTACACTTGAGCCGATCGGTAGTGATACGGCAACTGTACTAGATACAAAAACTGTTGAATTACAAGCAGATACTTCTGCTTTATCAACTACTAAACGTATTAAAATTAGTCATACTGGAAATACTGATGGAAAACCATTTTCTATAAGCCTCGGTGGTACTGATGTAACTTTATTCCAATACACTACAACATGTGTTGATAATAAGGCATTAACTAAAGAAAACCCTGTTTGTTATGTAGATATCAACTTTAGAGGAGATACAGCTGTAGGTACTAATAAAGAAGCTACTCTTACTTTTAAAAATGATGCGGGAAATACAGTGATGAACTTAATAGGTAAGACTGTAACATCTGTTGCGACTTCAGCAGCAACTCCGGTACCAGGCTTAACGATTAATACTAAATCATTTGCATATCCTACTACTGGTATTGGACTAGTATCGCCAACATTTGTTATTAATTTAACAAATACTGCTGGAACTGCGATTAGTGGTTTAGGTACTACTTCAACAGATTTAGCTACATTTACACTGAATAATAATCATGCAGACACAGCTTGTAAAAGTACACTTGGAACAGGTGATGGCAACACATGTACATTAGGCTATATGTTTAGACCTCGTAACTCTCTTGAAAAAACAGGTTATATATCAATTTTTGATAATAGAACTGATGCTAATTTAAGAAACAATGAAATCATTCAAGTTGTTGGGCGTGGAGCATTATTTAATGAATACTTATCATTTGGTGTTGTTGCACCAAATGAAACTAAAACGTTACTTGCTGCATACACTAATGATGGAACGAGTGGAGTTAAAATTGATAAAGTAGACGTTGTGGAATACTCAACAAAGTGGAAAACAGCTGGTTTTGATGATAATAAATCGAAAGCTAAAGGTAATAGAGTTGCTCTTATTGATAATTTTTTCAATCAAGACAATTTTACAACAGCTACAGGTGTTGCACCATATAACTTTCAAGTTTTATCTTCAGAATGTAACGGGATCACATTAGATCCAGGTGCTTCTTGTATGATTAGATTAGGGTTTAATGCTCCTACTGATGTAGTAGATACCGCTAACGCTGAAAACAATCATTATAGAGCATATGTAAACGTTACCACATCTAATGAGGTTATTGATAGATTACATGTTATTAGTTCAACTCAAGATAACTCAACTATGTATATGTTTCCGCATCAAGATATTAATGAAAAGTTAGATAGTACGTCTACGGCTAAATTTGAACTGAATGACAATATCTCAACAGTAACTACTGATAAACAGTTTGTAGTAATCGGAAACGATATATACTCTTACTTAGGTACTGACTTTAGGGATTCTACTGGCTATAAACTGAGCTCAGATAACAAATTACGTAAATATGATGCTTCACGCAATAAGTGGGTTATATTAAAGCCTGCTGGCGAGAATCCATTTGTTTATACAGTTGGTGATACTAGTGCAGAACCACGTCTTTATCTTTACGGTGCACAAGGTAAAATGGTTGCACATGATGGTAAACTTTATGTATACGGTATGAGTCTTTCTGGTACTGGTTCTTCACAAAGAAGATTTGATGTATATGCTTATGATCCTAACTTTGGTACTGACGGAAAATGGACTAATCTAGGCGGTTCTGGTGGACTTCATGGTTCTTCTCAACTTAGTCTTACAGCCTACAAAGGTAAACTGTATTTCTTCGGTGGAAGGGGCAATAAGAACTCTAAAGTAACAATATATGATATTGCTTCGAATAAATGGAGCACTCATGGAGATCAAGCAGTAGGACAGGTACCTGAGTTAAGAGTTGGTGCTGCAACTATTGTAGTTGAAATCAATAAACTGATTGGTACTGATAATGTATCTGTACCTTACTTAATTATGCATGGTGGTTCTGGTACTCTGGATGTAAATAAAACTCCAATTAACGCTATCATGTATGATGTAGTGTTAAATGATTTATGGGCTATGTCATTACCATATAGTGTTAAAAAGGCTGATGGAAGTGTTGAAGAAGTTACAACTGGTGCTTATGAGTGGACAAACCTTCAGAAGAAATCTCCTTCAGATCCTTCAGCAGATGGAGCCAATACTCAGAGACCTGCGGATCGTCTTTTCCATAGCTTTGAGTATTATGATGGTAAATTACTTGTTACACCTGGTTTTGATGGAGATGATTATAATGAAGATCATAAAGGTGGAACACATTATGGTACTAAAGAGAATTACTTTGTACTAGATCCTACGGAACTGTTTAGAGCTGATGGTACTTTGTGTAATGCTAATTCTGATGTCTTCTGTGATGCATTTCACCCATTTCCTGGATTAAAAACAGAGTTTTTAAACATGCATTTACCTGCAACAGTGTCTGGAGATCTATGGTTCCATAACTGGAATATCTTAGGTGTTTACTTTAACAAAGCGTTAGAGGGTGTAGCAACTAAGTAATTGTATTAAGTTTTAATTTAATAATTCAAGCTAGTGTAAACTAGACTGAATAGAATATAAGAACCCTATGTTTAACGCATGGGGTTCTTTTTTTTGTGCATATATTTTATAAACTATTGACTAGTTGATTATAAAATATATAATTATAGTTTATCAAGTGTATGTCTATCGTTTACAGAAGAGATAGCAATTTTTTTCCCATGGATGGTAGCAACGGTTTTAGATTATACGGTTGCCTTAATTAGCAATATAAATCTTTATGTAGGTAAGTGATTTATATTAGATATTAGTTGACATTTTTCCTAATTATAATATAGTTTGTATGGTAAAAACAATATTGCACCTGTTTAAAGTTTAAATATTTAACTCAATAAGTATCGGCATTATAAATATGATGTATTATATTATTATTTAGAATAATAAATATGATATTTAGTTATTCTGATTTTAGACGATAATAAGGGGCATATAATTGTATTGAGTTTAATATTTAAATTTATTTTGATTATAAATAACATATATTTATAACGATGCTGTTTATTAAATCAACAAAATACTTGAATATTTAAGTAGTGTTTATTATATTTAGATGAAATAGGTATTGTATTTATATAGACATGTATTATATTTAGATGAAATAGGTATGGTATTTATATAGACATATATTATATTTAGATGAAATAGGTATTGTATTTATATAGACATGTATTATATTTAGATGAAATAGGTATTGTATTCATATAGACATCTATTATCTTTAGATGAAATCAGTATGGTATTTATATTGACATGTATTATCTTTAGATTATTAGTTGTGTGGTAGTTTGTTTTAGTGGTTTGAGATATTTATTGTATTCTTAAAGCATCTAAAATGATTATATATATAAAAAAAAAGTAGAGAAGTAGAAAAGGAGAATTATTTATGATTTCAAGAATTTCAAAAATGTTGGTAATGATGGCATTACCAATCATGTTGCTTGCTTGCGGC
>CAMRCY010000056.1 GCA_947041165.1 uncultured Deferribacteraceae bacterium
AATTTTCTCTAAATATTTTTTGTGGTTATCACACCACCAATATAAACAAGCGTATCATAAAGTGTTTATCCAATTTTCTCTAAACATTTTTTGTGGTTATCACACCACCAATATAAACAAGCGTATCATAAAATCATCTAATCAATTTTTCCTAAGTGATTCTGTAACTCCTGTTTTCGCAGCCATGTGTGATGGGAAAATAGATGCAATTAATGTAATTGTAAATGCTGCTATGGTAACTATAAGGTAGACTATAAAATCTATCTCAATAGGTATAGTATCAGAGAAGTACACATTTTTAGGTATCTGTATTATATTAGAATATTTTAACACAACTGATATTGTCAACGCTAAAACATTTCCGATAATTGTTCCAAGCACGCCAACTACAACACCTTGAAATATAAATATTCTTCTTATAAATTTTGTTGATGCACCGAACGATTTTAATATCGCAATATCTTTTCTTTTATCTTTAACGGTTATAGCTATCATTGAAACTATATTAAATGATGCAACAACTATGATTAATGCGAGTACTATAAACATCGCATATTTTTCAAGTTCCAGTGCAGAGAATAGAGATTTATTCATAGATATCCAATCTCTAACCCAGTAAGGGTATCCAATTCCTGATCCCACTTCTAACGCCAATTTATTAACATCGTATCCTTTAGTTGTTTTAACTGATAAACCAGTTGCTGAATTTTCCATCTTATTAAAGTTCATAAGAGCGTTTATATTAGTGTATGCAAATCCAGAGTTATATTCACCTAGTCCTGTATCAAAAACTGCTACTACGATAAATTTTTTCATTTTAGATGTTAAGCCGAACGGGCCACGTTTTGCAGAGCTTGGAGAGATTAAACTTAGTTCATCGCCTATTTCAACATTTAGTGTTTTGGCAAGATCAATTCCTAATATAATTGTTGGCACATTATTTATATCGTCGTTTAAAACATCTAAAGTTGAGTCGATCATAAATGAGTCTAATTTTGAAACTTCAGCCTCTCTATTTGGATCGATACCTTTAACGATAGCACCAGTCACATTGTTGTTTGATGATAGAAGCCCTTGCATCATAATAAAGGGAGTAACTTTCTCTATCCCTTTATAAGTTTCAACAGTAGCGATAACTTTTTCATAGCTTTCAATAGGCAGACTATCGAACCTAGTTATAAGCATATCAGAGCTTGTGCCTAATAGTTTATCTTTGAGATTATTTGTAAATCCTGTTAAAACCGATATCACAACAATTAATGTTGCAACCCCTAAAACTATGCCTACGATTGATATGATCGATAGAAAAGATAGAAGTGAATTTCTATTTCTACTCTTAAGATATCTAGCAGCAATTCTATGCTCTAATTTCAATTGAAGCCTACCTCATGTTAATATATATACGCTATTGATTTTATACCATTACTAAAGCTTTGTCTACTTAATCTAGATAGATAATTTCATGTATCTTATTGACATTGAAACTTATTAGTAGATATGATACAGTAAGCGTCTTTCAGAAATAGGAAATTACAGGTTAGGAGGGATATTTATGTTAAGTTTTTTAATTAGAAGAACAAGTTCTATTGCTATAATTATGTTATTACTTTTTATATATGTATCTAATAATGCAAATGCACAAGAAACAGACTCTAGTAAGACTGATATACTTTTTTATGGAAGTGTAGATGTTTCAGGGTTTTATACTCATAGCAATGAAGCGATTACAGGTAAAGCTCCGATAGATTCGTTTGATATAGGAATGAATACAGATGACACTCTTTTTGGTGCTAAATTTAATTATCTAAAAATATCAGCACTGTTGGAGTTGCATCCATCAGATAGTTTTGAAGATGTGTTTAGAAGATATTTTGTGAGTTATAATTTCACAGATGATCTATCGTTAAAATTAGGTAAAGATTATACACCGAGTAGATATTCAGAACATTTCCCTCAATATGCTATGAACGCTAACCAGTTGATGAGTTTTGGAACAATTGCAGAGATTAGAGCACCACTTGCAAGTGTATCATGGAACGGTTTAACTTTTGCAGTTATTATGGCAGGAGAGCCTAATGTAAATTTTGGAACTTTTCCATCAGAGTTATTTCAAGAAACGCAGTTTTTACCGAGATTTGAAGCATCATATTTTTTACAATCAGATAATTATGATTTTAAAGTTTACGGTGGTTACTCTAACTATCAGTTTAGATTTTATCCAGCACCTGATTCTGAATTTTATAATAGTCGCAATATAGACTCATATCATTTAGGTGTCGGTGGAATGTATGATTTCGGATTAGTGTATATTGCTGCATCATTATTTACAGGACAAAACATGTCTATCTGGGGCGGAGTATACGATATCAATCTAACCTTTACAGATACCGAACCTTTATATGATAGCAGAAAGAGAGAGTTTGATTCTATATTTACAATCTCAGGTGCATTAGCTTTAGGCTTTGAGTTCAACTCACTACTTAAAGCTCATATAGGTGGAGGGTATACAGTATCATCAAGAACACTTTTTGAGAGAGGAAAACCATCGTCACAATATTCAGCATTTATCAATATGCCGATAACTGTAACTAAATATTTTGAGATTATTCCTGAAGTATCAATTGTTGAACAACCGCTCAATACAAATGGAAAATACGCAGGTGCAGTGTTTTATGGTGGTGTTTATTTTAGAGCTAAAATAAATTAGTATACCGATATTTATTGGGAGATATCATGAGATTATTACTTATAATTATTATATATATGTTTACGTTCCTAACAACTGTTCATGCAGATGAATTGCCTGTTCAAAAATCTGATATATCATTTTACGGACAGGTAGATATGAGTTTTTTCTATAAGCATAATGTAGATATTAATTCAGGGTTTCAAGACACAGACAGATTTGCTCTAGACCTAGTTAAAACAGAAACATTATTCGGTGCAGAGTTTAATTATGAAAAACTATCAGGAGTGTTAGAGCTACAACCAGTAGACTCATCTGATATATTTAAGCGTTACTTTGCAACATACAATTTTTTAGATGACTTATCGTTAACAGTTGGTAAAGATTGGACACTTGCAGGTTTTTCAGAATTTTTCTCACAATATTCAGATGATTATAATGCGTTATGGCGTTACGGAACATTAATTGAACAACGTCTACCACAAATTAGATTAACATGGAAAAATCTTAGTTTTGCTATTATTTGGGCAGATGATCCTGAGTTTAATATTGATGGTTATTCAGAATCAATTTTTCAATTAACAAATTATATCCCTAGGTTCGAGTTAGGATATAGATACGAAAGTGATAATTTTATTTATAAGATATATGCAGGGTACGCTGGGTATAATATGAAAATAAAACAATCAGTTAGCTGGAATCAATACGAGAGTGCTTATCTGCAATCATTTTACGTAGGTGCTGGTGCTATGTATGATTTTGGTAGAGTGTATATGTCTATGAACGTGTTCATGGGCACAAACCTAGCTATATGGGGTGGTATGGCTGATAAGAACTGGGATACGGGAGCGTATCTTCCTAAGTATATCAAATCAAGCAGTAGTTTCACATATGTAGGCACATTAGGAGTAGCAGCTTCTATGGGTATAAGGATAATAGATATGCTTGAGTTAACTTTCGGAGGAGGGTATACAACTTCAAGCCACGAGAGTATCACTTTAAATGATGGTCCGATACAGTTTTCAGCATATATAAATCTTCCTATTGCTATTAATGACAATTTTTATATTATCCCCGAGATCGCATATTATGAACAGACGGCAGATCAGTTTAAAAGATATTTCGGTTCAGATTTTTTTGCAGGAGTATATACAGTTATATATTTTTGATAGAATATAATTTTCAAAATTCGTTCAAAACGATAAAACAGATATAACGACCTCTACTTCATTTATGATGTAGGGGTTTTTTATTATTCAGTTGGTAATAAGCTACATAATGGTATTTTGGCACGCTAGTTGCTTCATAGCATGCAAGCAGAATAATTTATGAGGATATTACTATGAAAAGGGCGAATTTTATATTAATATCAGTAATTATGATAGTGCAGTTATTTACGACTGGTTGCACAACTTGGACAGGGGCAGTAAATGTTTTAAACCCCTTAAAATTTGTTCAAACGGGTTTTTATCCACTACTTATTATTACTGAGATTGAAACAAGTTTTTCATCATTATTGATCGACAAAACAAAGGCAAAAGTAGGAATAATGTCTATTAATCCATACGAAATCTTGCCTGAGGGATCAAAGATTTATGTACTCCCATCATCTATCACAACTCCTGTAAAAAAAGAGTATGATACTTATTACAGTAACATGATAGAGGGATATTTTAGAATTAACAATTTTGCTGAACCAGTAAAAGATCTAGCAAAGGCGGATTATATTTTGAGAACAGATATAATGGAGTCTTTCAACTCTAACTACGGAAAAAATTACTCTACAATACAGGTTACGATTATGGAAATTAACGAACAACCAGTATTTTTTTCCACTATTCAAGTAGTATCAAAATCGGATAAGAACTTTTATTATTATCCAACTAAGCATGCTAAACCAGTTCAAGAACTAACTATTATAGCGATGGAAGAAACTTTCCAGAAGGCGATACCTGTCGCATTCGGTGAAGTTTCGGGAAGAGGTAGATAATATGCTAAACGGATTATATACAGCAACGAGTGGTATGCTGATGCAACAAACTAGATTAGATGTTATATCAAATAATCTAGCAAATGTTAGCACTACAGGTTTTAAGAAAGAACAAGCTGTTTTTTCTGTTTTTAGACCGAATGAAGAACGACTTCCACAAACATGGATACGAGATACTCTTTATAACAAGGCTATCAACACAGCTGTAATACTTGATGATATTTATACTAATCATGAAAACGGTGAGCTAAAAGAAACAGGTAATGTTTTTGATTTAGCACTTGTTAAAGAGAACGCTTTTTTCTCAATAGACACTCCTTGGGGGGTACGCTTTACTAGAGCTGGTGATTTCACTATGAACGAAGACGGTGATCTTGTTACTAGAGAAGGTTATCCTGTGATGTCTAATCAAGCTGAAGGTGGTCCTATTAATATTCCAGATGGAACATATATATCTACGGATAGAGATGGTAATATTTACTCTGATGGAGTAATTATAAATTCTCTAGGAATAGCAGAATTTGATGATCTATCATATCTACAAAAAGTTGGTAGAAATCTTTTTGCAGCAGTAGATATAGAGCCAGTACCTGCTACAACTCCACAGGTGTATCAAGGTTTTTTAGAGGAATCTAATGTTAACCCTATAAGTGAAATGGTTAGAATGATTGATGCATCAAGAGGGTATGAGATCTACTCTAAAGTAGTTCAAACTCATGATCAAATTCTTTCAACATCAGCTAATAAAATAGCAGAGATGGGATAAGGTTAATATTTTAGGCAACGGTTAGACACTGTCTAAATCATTTATTGAAATATCTGATTTAGGCTCAAGTAAAGATTGATCAAGGAGATTAATTATGGTTCGTTCGATATGGACAGCAGCAACAGGAATGCACGCACAACAATTAAATATAGATAACGTAGCGAATAATCTAGCAAACGTTAATACATCAGGTTTTAAGAAGGGTAGAATACTTTTTCAAGACTTATTATATCAAGATCTTAAACCAGCAGGATCAATAACTGCTGCGGGTATCACATCTCCAACAAGTATTCAGATAGGTATGGGTTCTGCGGTTGTGGCTATTGAGAAGATACATATGCAAGGTAGCACTCAGCAAACATATAATCAACTTGACGTTATGATTGAAGGTGATGGATATTTTCAAGTAATCTTACCAGATGGTGAAACAGCATACACAAGAGCAGGATCTTTTAAGATGGATGCAAATGGAGATGTAACAACTCCTGAAGGGTATTTATTATCACCTAACATAAATATCCCAGAGAACGCTTTACAGTTATCTATCTCTAATGATGGTATTTTTGCAGTAAGTTTACCTGGAGATATACTTGAAACGGAGTTAGGACAGATAGAGATTGCTCGTTTTATCAATCCAGCAGGATTAAACTCACTAGGTGAGAATTTATATTTTCCAACAGGTGCATCTGGAGATCCACAAACATCAGTTCCTGGTGAAGATGGTTTTGGTAAATTAAAACAAAACTTTCTTGAAACAAGTAACGTAGTAATGGTTGATGAAATGGTTAATATGATTACTGGACAACGTGCTTATGAAATGTCTTCTAAAGCGGTACAAACATCGGATGAAATGCTTCAAACTGTTGCAGCATTAAAAAGATAATTAGTTAGAAGTTTTTGATAATCAACTGTCGTGTCAAGTTGCTTGAGTTAAATATTTAAGCAACGTAGATCTAGAATTTAGATCGGTGACAAGTGGGAAATGATAAGTGTGTCTAGTTGATAATTTTATCAACTATGATTTAGGAGGGTTTTGATATGAGAATGATTTATATATTACTGATGTCTATTTTTGCGATAAACCTTTATGCAGCGAAAGAGATTAAAATAGATGAAGAGTGTGTTTACTTAGATGAATTAACAGCAGATCATATTGTACATAAAGCAGTTACTTGTGGGTTTAAAGCAGGTGAGAGCAGATATTATAGTAAAGAAGTTATAACATCATATCTTAAAGAGGAAGGCATTAAAGCTACTGTTTTAAATGATGTTAAGGTTACTAGAGTTGGAGAGAATGTATCGTATGAACAGATATATAATGCAGTGATAGATAGTTTCGCTGCTGCGTATCCAGATATTCGTGTTGAGGTTACAAACGTTAGTATCCCTAAAGATATTTTATCTTCATCAACTGGCGATTTTAAAGTTACAGTTGATACAAGTAAATTTGGTTCAACATTTGTAGAGATAGAGAACGACAATAAAAAAGTTACATCATACGTGCATGTTCGTGCTTTTAAGAAAGGATATGTTGCCTCAGACAAGATAGCAAAAGATGAAGATATAAGTGGGAAAGTTATATTAGAGGATATTGATATCACAACCATTAGAGGCAGATTGATAACTGATGCAACAGAGCTTGTTGCAGCAAGAACAATTCCTAAAGGTAGAGTAATATCATCTGAACTAGTTGGACAGAAACCTTCTGCAAGAAAAGGTGAGCATGTGAAACTTATTTTATCTAGTGGTTATATAGTTTTAGAAACAATAGGCATATTGCAAGAGAATGCATTTGTTGGAAAAGGTATATTAGTTAAAAGCAAGGATACTGATAAAATTATCTCTGCTGTGTATGTTGGCAACGGTGTTGCTAAAGCATCTTATTAATATTTTTAAGTTGGAATATTAAGTTAAGTTTTGTTTGTAGTTTAAAATATGAGGACATTAAAAATGTATTTAAAAATAATCGCGTTAACACTCACAATAGCAGTCGCAGTAGGTTGTGCTACTAAAGGTGAATATGTTCCAACAACTGTTCCATCAGCTGGGTATAAATCAGAGATAGAAGCATATAAAAGACAAGAAGAGGCAAGATCAAGACCTAATCCTTCTTTATGGTCAGACGTTGGTTCATCAGGAACGATGTTCCTTGATTATAAAGCAAGAAAGATCGGAGATATTGTTATTGTTAATATAGTTGAATCAGCTTCAGCATCTAACAGTTCGTCAGCATCTAACTCTAAATCAGCAGATTACAATACTGGTGTGACAGCGATGTTAGGCTTACCATTAACAGGTGTAAATGATTTCCTAGGATCAGGTAGTGCTTTAAATCCAACTATTGGAGCTACGTCAAACAACTCATACAGTGGCACAGGATCTATTAGTAAATCAGACACAGTGCAAGCAACTTTAGCTGCAAGAATAATAGATATTATGCCTTCAGGAAATTTAGTTATTGAAGGTAATAGAGAGATAGTTATTGATAGAGATAAACAGACAATTACTCTACGAGGTATTATAAGACAGAAAGATATTGATGCGAGAAACACTGTGGTATCTTCAGTAATAGCAGATGCACAGATAACTTATTCAGGTGCAGGAGCAACAACTCAAGCTACGAAAAAAGGCTGGCTTGGATCGTTTCTTGATATTATAGCACCGTTCTAAATTAAAAATTAAAGAGTCGACAGATAGGTTTGAATATCCATAACATGGGTATTTAAAGTCCTTCATTGTTCTCCGACAAAGTAACATGGCCCTGCTTAACGCCCTAAGCGGGGCCCTTTTTTCTTTATAATTAAATTAGATTATTTACAGCTACGAAAACTGTTTTACATGAAAGATATCATCTGTATAGATATCTGTTTAAATATTTTCTGCATCAAGCAGATTATATTATTTATGGTT
>CAMRCY010000057.1 GCA_947041165.1 uncultured Deferribacteraceae bacterium
GCGAGTTAGCTTAATAATTGACTTGCATATATGGTTCGCACTTTGCACAATTAGAACAGTTCACACGGTTGAACAGTTCGCATACTTAGAGCAGTTGGCATGGTTGGGCAAGTTCCATGTTTGGACAGTTAGCTTAATAATTGACTTGCATATATGGTTCGCACTTTGCACAATTCAGGATGCTAACACGTTTTGGGCAGTTTGCACGGTTAGGCGAGTTAGCACGGTTGGGCAAGTTCGCATGGTTGGGCAAGTTGGCACGGTTAGAACAGTTGGCACACTTAGAGCAGTTGGCACGGTTGGACAGTTCCACGTTTGGCGAGTTAGCTTAATAATTGACTTGCATATATGGTTCGCACTTTGCACACTTAGAACAGTTCGCACAATTAGAACAGTTGGCACACTTAGAACAGTTGCACGGTTAGGAAAACATAATAATTATACAATATAAAGATTTCGAGGTAATATATAAAATATGGAAAAAAATAGAAATAACGATCATAAATTAGATATAACAGATATTGAAACAATTAAAGACTCATTAGAAAATGTGTGTCTATATCTAAACGAGATTGAAAATATTATCAACACAGATATTAGTAAAGATGAACGTCAATATAAACTTCAACAATTAGAGCAGTATTTATTAGATATCGACTCACTCTTCATCTCTATGGATATCGCAAACAATAATCACGGAATGAAGCTTAATTAATTATCAACTAAAATATCAGTTACTAATTAGATCAATTACATTAAATCACATTTTATTTTAACTTTATGTGCATAGCACAACATATAGTTATATATAAAACATTTAAGGAGTCGTACGTTAAATATGTCTAAAGTATTACAGTCAAGAATTAATCCATCAGAATACGAAAACGAAATATATGAAAAATGGTTAACTAGCAAAATATTTCATGCAGATGAAAAATCATCTAAACCACCATTTACAATTGTAATCCCTCCTCCAAATGTAACAGGGTCGCTCCATTTAGGACACGCTCTTGACTGCACTCTTCAAGATATATTATCAAGATATCATAGATTAAACGGGTATGAAGTTTTATGGCAACCTGGAACTGATCATGCTGGTATTGCAACTCAAAATATCGTTGAAAAAGAACTCGCAAAAGAAGGTACTAACAAGAACGAGATCGGACGTGAAAAATTTATTGAACGTGTTTGGAAGTGGAAAGAAGAATCTGGAAACAACATCATAAACCAATTAAAAAAACTAGGCTGTTCATGTGATTGGGATAGATTACGATTTACAATGGATGACGGATTATCTGATTCTGTAAAAACTGTTTTCGTTAAACTTTATAACGAGGGGCTTATATATAGATCTAACTATATGGTGAACTGGTGTGTTAGATGTAACACTGCCATATCTGATCTTGAAGTTGAATTTGCTGAAACTGATGATTTTATGTATCACCTTAAATACCCTATAAATGACGGCAGTGGCGATTATGTTGAAGTTGCAACTACTCGTCCTGAAACTTTCTTTGCAGATACTGCCGTTGCGATCAATTCAAACGATGAACGACATCAAAACTTAAAAGGCAAAACTGTCATACTACCTATCGTGAATAGAGTAATCCCTGTTATCGAAGATGATTTTGTTGATACTGATTTTGGTACGGGAATAGTTAAAATCACTCCTGCACACGATCCTAACGATTTTTTGGTTGGTAAAACACATAACCTAGAAATGCCTCAATGTATAGATCTGAACGGTAAAATAACAGTAGGTACTGCTGATGAGTTTGACGGACTTGATAGGTATGATGCTCGTAAAAAAGTTGTTGAAAAGTTTAGAGAGTTATCGCTACTTGGTGAAATTGTTCCACTTAAACACAACGTAGGAAAATGCTATAGATGTTCTACAACGATTGAACCGATGATATCACTTCAATGGTTTGTTGATGTTAAAGATATGGCTAAAGAGGCTGTAAAATCTGTTAAAAATGGCGAGATGAGAATTGTTCCATCAACATGGGATAACACATTTTACGACTGGATGAATAATATTAGAGATTGGTGTATATCTCGTCAAATCTGGTGGGGACATAGAATTCCTGCGTTCTACTGCAATGATTGTGATGAGATTATGGTATCGGTTGACACAGTTACAAAATGTAGCAAATGTGGATCATCAAATATACGTCAAGAAACTGATGTGCTTGACACTTGGTTTTCATCAGCTCTATGGCCGTTCTCAACTTTAGGGTTTCCTGAAGAAACGGAAACATTAAAGAAATTTTATCCAACAACTGTTTTAGTCACTGGGTTTGATATACTGTTTTTCTGGGTTGTAAGAATGATGATGATGGGTTTAAAAGTTATGGATAAACCTCCATTTAAAGATATATACCTGCACGCCCTTGTGCGTGATGAACACGGCAATAAGATGAGTAAATCGAAAGGTAATGTTATAGATCCTTTAATTACGATTGAAGAGTATGGTGCTGATGCGTTAAGATTTACATTAGCAATCTTAGCTGCTCAAGGACGTGATATAAAATTAAGTGTTAATCGTATTGAAGGGTACAGAAACTTTATAAATAAAATATGGAACGCATCAAGATTTGTTCTTATGAACTGTGATGATATTGCACTTGAAAATAAAGCTGAACTTGATCTATCTAAACTTGTCTATGAAGATAAGTGGATATTGATGCAACTTGAATTAACTTGTAAAAAAGTTGCAAAATCAATGGCTAATTACAGTTTTAATGAGGCAGCAAACGAGCTTTATCAGTTTTTCTGGCTAAACTTCTGTGATTTTTATTTAGAGATTATTAAGCCTCGTTTACACTCAGGAAATGAAGATGAAAAACGAATAGCTGTAAACACTGCAAAATATATTATAGAGAAATCTATGATAGCGTTGCATCCGTTTATACCATTTATAACTGAACATCTTTACGGAAAATTTACAGATGTTGAAACGATATGTTTTGAAGAGTATCCGAGTAATCTTGATTTTAAATTTCAAGATGAAAGTTTTATGGTTCAAAGTGCTATAGATATTATAAACTCTATCAGAAATATTAGGGGTGAGCATAACATAGCACCTAGCAAAGGGATTGAAGTGTTTTTTGAAGCAACTGATCCTAAGTTAAATATTATGATAGATAAACTTTCTAAGATGATAAAAAATATCGCTAAAGTTGACGATATTATAGTAGACAGAAAACCTGATACTGAGGCTGTGACGGTTATCGGTACTGGATATAAAGTGATGGTTGTGCTTGATGATCTTATCAATATTGAAGATGAGATTGCAAGGCTTGAGAAAGAACTTAAAACGCTTGAGAAAGATCATAATATTTACGGTGGAAAACTTAAAAATGAAAACTATCTTGCAAAAGCTAAAGCAGATATAATCGAAAAAGATAAAGAGAAATTTAACGAAATATGTAGTAAGATGAAAACGATAAGCGATACACTTGTAGGACTTAAAAGTAAGTAGGTTGTGGATGAGAAAGGGATAATATTTAAATGAGTAACTACAAAAGCAAATCACCTTGGTTTAAACGGGTACTTGTGACGAAAAATCTTCCTGTTTTTTTTCTAGTTATGGTAGCTTTTATTACTCTGCATATATATAGATTAAATGATCCGTTACCTATAGGGACAGAGATTGAAAATTTTAAACTCAAAACTTTAACAGGTGAAGAGTTTTCTATATATGATATAAATCAACCTATTGTTCTTGTTTTTTACAAGAAGCACACGTTTTATTCAACCTATGTTTATAATAGTTATTATAACAGATTATTAGCTGAACTGAAATTTTTACAAGATAGAGGCTACGCTGAGATTGTTGTAATATCTGACGGATATGATACAGTAGATAAATTAAAAGAATTAATTAAAGATAAAGATCACTCTGTCTTAGGAAAAATCGGATACGTTGCAGATACTGATGCCGTATCAGAATATTTTGGAGTAAGAAGTTATCCACATTTATTCGTATTGAATAAAGATAAAGTGGTGACCTATGAAGCAAAACTTGTTTCAACAGAGTTTATAAAAGATAATGTTTTATGGAGGTAAAAGTTATGGATAAATTTTATAATAGTGATGATATAAATAATGAGTATGATGTAATAATTCTTGGTGCAGGTCCTGCTGGTTGTACAGCTGGACTTTATGCTGCAAGAGATGAGCTAAGCACATTAATTTTAGAGTCTAAATTCCCAGGTGGACATGTTGCGATTACAGATTGTATTGAAAATTACCCTGGTACAGGAGAGGCTCTAAGCGGTGCAGATCTTGCAATGAAGTTTGCTACTCAAGCAATAGGAGCTGGTGCTTCAATTAGAAATGCAAATGTAGTGAAAGTTCATCTTGAGGGCGAGGACAAATGTTTAACGCTTGATAGTGGAAAAGTTATCAAATCGAAAACACTTATGATAGGAACAGGTACGACACCTAAATTACTTGGTGCTGAAAATGAGAAAGATTTTATCGGTAAAGGGATATCATTTTGTGCAACATGCGATGCTGGTTTCTATAGAAATAAAGATATCGTTGTTGTAGGTGGTGGAAACTCTGCGATTGAAGAGGCTATCTATTTAACTAAATTTGTGAACAGCGTTACACTTGTTCATAGAAGAGATGAATTTAGAGCAAGCAACTCTGCAGTTACAAAAGCTAAAAGTAATCCTAAAATTAAGATGGAATTATTTTCTGCTATAACAAAATTTAATGGCGATAAAAAAGTATCATCTGTTACAATTAAAGATCTTAAAACAAACGAAGAGCGTGAACTACCAATTGACGGAGTATTTTTATTCGTAGGTTGGATTCCTAATACGACTCTATTTGAAGGATTGATAGATTTAACTGAAGATAAGTTTGTTGCAGCACCTGAAACTACGAAAACAAATGTAGAAGGCATATATGCGATAGGTGATGTTCGTAAAAAAGAACTTATGCAAATTGTAACGGCTGCATCAGATGGTGCTGTGGCTGCTAAGTTTGCAGAACATTACATATCATCATTAAAGTAAATTAATAGAAATAAGTTTTATATTAAAGGCACTCCTGTCGGAAATTTTCCGATATATCTGTATAGTTGATTGATGCGATTAAATTGATTGAATTATCAAATTGATTAACATGATCTATACAACAGATAAGGGAGTGCCTTATTTCTTTATCATTATACGATACCAATAACTTGCTGTTTCCGATCAGCATAGTATTATCACTAAATATTTCTATAAATAATTATAATATAATTATTTAACATCAACCATTATGAGTTATTAAAAAATATTATCTCTAGCTTTTTGACGTTCAAAGATATAAAATAAAATATGAGTTTAATAACAGATACACAATTTTATATTATAGGCACTCCTATTGGAAACTTATCCGATATATCTAAACGAGTGATAGAAACGATTAATTTAGTAGATATAATTTATGCTGAAGACACACGAAGTGCATTGAAACTTCTCAATCATTTAGGTATCAAAAAAACAATTTTTTCTGCACATAAAGATAACGAGAAAAAAGCTGTAAAGGATATATTAGCAAACATTAAAGACAATCTTAAAGTGGGATTAATGAGCGATGCAGGTATGCCTACGATCTCTGATCCTGGAAATATAATCGTAAAAGAGCTAATAAGTAACGATATTAAGTTTGAAGTTATTTCATCTCCAACAGCGTTAATCCACGCACTTATATTATCAGGATTATCTGGTGAAGATTTTTATTTCTACGGGTTTTTACCACATAAAAAAAGTGAGAAATTAAAGATTATTGAAAAATTGACATCTATCCCCTCACCTATCATAATCTATGAATCTCCACACAGATTATTAGAAACGGCTACAATGCTTCTAGATTTATTTCCAGCACCTATATTTATATGTAGAGAGCTTACAAAAATATTTGAGACATCTTACTTTATAAATAATAAAGACGATCTACAAAATATTACATTAAAGGGAGAGTTTGTAATCGTCTTAAATAATAGAAAAGATGATACTGAAAATGCTTTTGATGAAACGAGTGGAACAATCACCATCGACTGTAATAAAGTTATTAAAAATCTTTCAAAAGAAGATTTCAGCAGTAAAGATATGCTTAAAATTTTAAAAACATTAGGTATAAAACGAAACACTGCATATAGCGTTATTAACAGTATTGAAACAGGTGAAACAGAGTAAACGAGCAGTCATCTAGCTCTCTGATAAAACTTTAAAGAGCTATAAAAACACACTTACTAAATATATGGTGAAGTCTGTTAGATAATAAACACGACTTATTTGATAAATTAGAATAAACTTTATTAAAGAATATTTTGGCAACTTAACATTCATGAGCTGTCAACTACCTAGTAAAGAACAGAAACTAGAATAGAATGTATAAACTCTTGTTAAGCATGTATACAACTCTTGTCAAGCATGTACAACTCATGTCACACATGTACAACTCTTGTTACACATGCACAACTCTTGTCAAGCATGTACAGCTCACGTCATATATGTACAACTCATGTCACACACGTACAACTCATGTCACGCACGTACAACTCATGTCAAGCATGTACAACTCTTATCAAGCATGTACAACTCATGTCACACATGTACAACTCTTGTTACACATGTACAACTCATGTCAAGCATGTACAGACTCACGTCATATATGTACAGACTCATGTCAAGCATATACAGACTCACGTCAAGCATGTACAGACTCACGTCATATATGTACAGACTCATGTCACACATGTACAAGACTCATGTCAAACATGTACAGACTCTTATCAAGCATGTACAGACTCATGTCAAGCATGTACAGACTCATGTCAAGCATGTACAGACTCACGTCACACATGTACAAGACTCATGTCACACATGCATAACTCTTATCAAGCATGCACAGACTCATGTCACACATGTACAACTCTTGTTAAGCATGTACAACTCATGTCATATAAGCAAATAACTCTGTTCGTAATAATAGCAACAAACACGAGAACCATATCTATAATACAATCAGTCCTTTTATCAGAACATAAGTTGCAAGACCTAATAAAACCACTCTTGAAAAATATGTTAAGCGTACTTTTGAAATCACTAAACTTTTGTCTATTGAATCAAAACTCTCTTTCATCTCGCCTTCTGCTTTTTCACCAAGCGTTACAAAGATATCATAAAAACCTTTTATCTGTGAAGTTATTACGCCTGTTTTATTTCCATCATTCAATATAACAACATATTTAGTGAGTGGTGACATTTTATGAAAATATTCGATCTTATCTATCTCTAAAACCGCTTTCTTAAAAAATGTAATTATCGTTAAACTGTTGCCTTCAATCATCACTTTCTTTTTAAGCGATCCTATAATGTTTGCAAGTAAAATAAATGATACTATTGATAGTAAAATAATTCTTATCATATCGTTTAATTTCAACTCTTGATACGCTATAAAAACAAGTAAACATAAAAGCAACACCTGCGTTATTATATCTAAAATAGACACTTTAAAAACTTTCAAAATTAACTCCAATAAATATTTTATCAAACAAATCTTTATTATTAACAAATATAAGATTAATCAAATTATAGTATGTTGGGATATTTTTTTGATGAAGATTATTCATCGCTGAAATAAGTTCCACCTTATAATCTGTTGAATATAGATCAAGATAGTTAAGTATAGCAACATCAATTTGATCTCTATTGTAACTTATAAGATAATAAATCATCTTATAAAAATCAGTAATTTTATCTTTATATTCCATCCTGTCAAGCGATCCTAGTGACGCCTCTGCATTCACCAAATCTCTCAACCATAAAAAATAGTAAAGTGATGTTTTATATAAATCAGGATATTTAAAATCTATATCCGATAATTGTTGTAGATATTTCAATCCTT
This sequence comes from uncultured Deferribacteraceae bacterium, assembly GCA_947041165.1. Lineage (GTDB taxonomy): Bacteria > Chrysiogenota > Deferribacteres > Deferribacterales > Mucispirillaceae > CAMQYB01. The sequence continues at coordinate 7,915 of CAMRCY010000057.1, forward strand.
CTTTTGCATTATTCTGATTGATAGAGGTGTAAACCATATCTTTTAAATAGACCTTATCATTTAAAAATCTATTAGATATCTCATTCTTAACCGCTACACCTCTTTTCATTAATACATACTGTCTTGCAAGAGTAAAATACACATCATCTGATTTTTCTAATTCAAGATTAGTGATCGGTTCATACTGCAATTTTAAAAGTTTATTAATTTCATCAACTCTAAAT
>CAMRCY010000058.1 GCA_947041165.1 uncultured Deferribacteraceae bacterium
ACGAGATAATGAGCGGTGACTGGAGTTCAGACGTGTGCTCTTCCGATCTAGAGTGAACTATATGTTGATTTTGCAGGAACGATTTTAGGTGGCGATGCTGATTTTGTAAAAGTTGGAGCAGAGAGTGTTCAGTTCATACCATTATTTGCAAATATAGTTTTATTTTTAAGAGTTAAAATAGGGTTTATTTTTCCAACAAGCGATGCACCAATTCCGATTGATGAACGATTTAGATTAGGTGGAATAAATAGTATTCGTGGTTTTGGATACGGAGATATATCACCAGTTGATAGTGCAGGATATAGATATGGTGGAGATAAATTTGCTCAAGGTAATGTAGAGTTAATTTTTCCATTAAAAGAGGATATTAAACTTAGAGGATTAATATTTTTTGATATCGGTCAAGTGAATGATGTTGGTGAGGCTTTATTTGAAAATGGTACAAGAGAATCAGTCGGGGCAGGTATTCGTTGGTCAACACCGATGGGTATGTTCAGATTAGAGTTCGGATATAAACTAGATAAAAAACCTGATGAAGATCCATACAGATTTGAGTTTTCAATCGGTGGAACGTTCTAGTTTAATATATAATTGCCGTGGTTTAAGGTTTTATATAGATTAAAATCTATACAGATTTAAGTTTTAGATAGATGAAAATTTTGGTTATAATATATAATTATTGTTATGTGTGTTTATGTTAAGGTTGTTTATAAACTAGATTGTTTGAGGCTGAAATCTGTACAGGTTTAAGTTTTGAATAGATGTGAAGTTCCTAGTTATAATATATAATTGCTGTTTTTGTTAAAATTTCTTATAATACTATCAAATGGAGATTAGGTTTATGAAAAAAGTTTTATGTTTGACATTAGTTACGTTGTTTTTCGCATTAGGCACAGCATCGGCAGAAGTATCTATTGCGATAATAGATCTTGAAAGAGCGATGAACGAATCAGAGGCTGGTAAGAAAGCAAATGTTGCTTTACAGAAAGAGTTAGAAGCAGCACAAGCAAGAGGCGTTAGAATTGCTAAAGAAGTTGAAACGATATCTAAAGAGATCGAAACTCAACGTGGTGTTTTAACACAACCTGCTTTACAGAAAAAAGTTGCTGATGTTCAAAAGAAGAAAGTTGAACTTGAAAGATTAGAGAAAGATACAGGTGATGAGTTACAACGTAAGCAGATGCAACTTGTTAGTGGTATAGTTGTAGAGATGAAAGAAATTATTGATGCATATGCAAAAGAGAAAAAGCTTGATCTTATTCTTGAAGCAAAAGAAGCAGGTGCTGCATACGTTAATCCTAAATTAGATATCACAACTGAAATCATCAAAAGATATAACGCAGTATGGAAGAAGAAATAAATGAGCAACAATAAAATATCTTTACCGCATTACAAACTATCATTTCTTGCAGATATGATAGGTGCTGAATTGATCGGTGATGATATAGACGTAAAAGGTATTTCATCAATTGATTTTCAAGTTACTGGTACGGTATCGATATTATCATTGTCATCAAAGTTGAAACTTTATGATGGTGATGCAGCTGCGTTAATTATTACAGATGATATATATAAGAAGCAACAAGAGTTCAACAAACCTATACTTAAAGTTCGTGATGCGAGGCTTTCTGTTGTTAAATTAATTAATTTATTTTATCCAGAAGAAGCTGTTAAGCATAGCATTTCATCACACTCTATAATAGGTGAGTCGGTTGATATTTCATCTCCTGTTGAGATAGGACATTTTGTAGTAATAGGTGATAATACGGTTATCGGTTCAAACACAATTATCAAACACAATACAGTTATAGGTAACTCTGTAACTATTGGAACGAACTGTATAATTTACGCTAATGTAACTATTTGTGATGATGTTGTGATCGGAGATAATGTTATAATACATCCAGGTGCTGTGATCGGTGGAGACGGATTTGGATTTGTACCAACTGGTGATCTTCCTGTTAGAATTCAGCAGAAGGGAAATGTTGTGCTTGCTGATTATGTTGAGATCGGTGCGAACACTTGTGTAGATAGAGCAACGCTCGGTTCAACTGTTGTATCAAGAGGCACAAAACTTGCAGCCCTTGTGATGGTTGGACATAATACTGTTATCGGCAAATCATGTTTAGTAGCTTCACAAGCAGGATTTTCAGGATCAATGCTAGTTGGAGATAATGTTTTAGTAGCAGGACAAGTAGGCTTTTCAGATCATATAAATATCGGATCAAACACTATTTTTGGTGGACAAGCAGGTGTTAGTAATGATGTGATGGAGCCAGGTTTATATTTAGGTTCACCATGTTTACCGATGGTTAAATATGCAAGAGCATTTGCCATTTTTTCAAAATTACCAGAACTACAGAGGAGGGTCAAAGATCTTGAAAACAAGAGTAATTAATATTGATGAACTAAGAGAAGTTTATCTACCACATAGATATCCATTTATTTTTCTAGATAAAATTCTTTCATTCACAGAAGATAGTGCGATAGGTGTTAAGAATGTAACAATAAATGAACAATTTTTCCAAGGACATTTCCCAAAATATCCTATTCTTCCAGGTGTTGTTATTCTAGAATCTTTAGCACAGTTATCAGGTGTTTTAGGCAAGTTAATATTTGCAGATAGAGGCAAAGATATAGCATTGATAAAAGATTCATTTTTCACATCGTTAGATAATAGTAAATTTAAAGCTCAAGTAAGACCTGGTGATGTTCTTACATTGGAAACTAAATATATTAAAGATAAGATGAATTTATGGTATTTTGATTGCAAGGCTTCGGTTGATGGCAAGCTTGCTTGTTCGACATCAATGTCGCTATATATGTCAATTTAATTTACGGAGATTATTATGTCAATACATAAGACTGCAGAGATAGATAGTTCATCTGTAATATCAGACACAGCGATTATTGAGGCTGGAGTTTACATCGGTAAAGGGTGTAAAATCGGTGATAATGTTTTCGTCGGTCGTAATAGTTATATTGATAGATTTACAGAGATAGGCGAAGGAACGAAGATATACGCATACTCTCATATAGGAGCTGATCCTCAAGACCTTAGTTATAAGGGAGAGGATACAAAATTAAAGATCGGTAAGAATTGTGTAATAAGAGAGTATGCTCCTATTCATAGAGCAACAACAAAAGAAAACTGGGAAACTGTTTTAGGTGATAATGTTTATGTCATGGCTTTAGCTCATGTAGCACATGATTGTGTTTTAGGTGATAATGTTGTCATTGCATCAACAGCTGTACTCGGTGGACATTGCACAATTGGTAAAGGTGCTATTCTTGGTGGTGGAGCAGCAGTACATCAGCATAGTGAGATAGGTGAATATTCTATGATAGGTGGTAACTCATCTATTCGTGCAAATGTAGCTCCATATATATTAGCAGCAGGTGATATAGTTAAGCTTTTAGGTTTAAATGTTGTTGGCTTAAAAAGTAATGGTATTAAACCTATTGTAAGGATAGAGATAAAATCTGCTTTAGCGATATTGATGAATATGTCTTATACGAAGAATGATGTTATTAATAAATTAAGTGATCTTGTTCAACACGAGGAGATCGTAAAATTTAGAGATTTTATAATTAACTCCAAGAGACCATTACTTAGAAAATAATATAAGGGTGGATTAATATTATGGTAAAAACAGGAATAATAGGTATAGGTAAGATGGGCAAATATCATCTCAATCTTGCCCCTGAGATAAAAGGTATGGAACTTGTAGGAATTTCTGATGTTGATGAAAAGAATTTAGAAACATATTCATCACAGTCAGGGATTAAGGGATATAAAGATTACCGTGATATGTTGAATATGGTTGATGCAGTAACTATTGCAGCACCGACTAGATATCATTATGAGATAGCGAAAGAGTGTTTATTATTAGGTAAACATATATTAGTAGAGAAACCGATAACAACTGATTATGCTCAAGCAACTGAGCTTTTTGAAATAGCACAAGCTAAAAATCTTGTTCTGCATATAGGACACGTTGAGAGATTTAACGGAGCTATATCAGAGTTTAAAAAGATCTCAAACAACCCTATATTAATTGATTCAAAACGAGTAGGACCATTTAATCATAACTTTATTTCAGATAGCATAGTTTTAGATTTGATGATTCACGATATAGATATAATTATCAATATTGTGGGATCAATGGTTAAAGTTATTCAAGTTATGGGAGTTCCTATAAAATCTAGTATAGCTGATTTTGCATCAGTTAATCTTTTATTTGAAAATGGTACAGTAGCACATATCCATGTAAGTAGGGTATCGCAGATGAAGGAAAGACTTATGACAATCTATGAAGAGGATTCATTAATTGTTTTAGATTTCACATCGCAAGATATAAATATATTTAGATCAGGACAAACAGAACAATCATTTGGAGATAACGAAGTTAGATATAAAAATGAGTTTACTCAAGAGCGTCTTTTTGTATATAAAGATAATCCATTAAAGTTAGAGATCACACATTTTATTGATTGTGTATCAGGCAAGAAAAATAGAGAAGTTACAGTAGAGCACGATTTACGTTCATTGCAGGTGGCTCTCATCATTGATAATTTAATAAAGAATAATCTTTATGGAGAAGAGGTAGTATTATAATGAAGGTTGCGATAATATCAGGTGATGGAAATTTACCAGTACTTGCTGCGGAAGCATTAAAAGCGAAAGGTATTGAAACGATATCGATTGTTTTTAATGAGAATGAAGTTAAGGCTAGGTTAGAGAAGATCGTTAGTAGAGTATATTTAACAGGTATAGCAAAAGTCGGCAAAGTGTTAAGTATTTTTAAGAAAGAGAGTGTTACACATTTACTTATGATCGGTAAGATGGATAAGACGGTTTTAGATGGTGGAAATTTAAGACCAGATTTGAGAGCTTTATGGATATTATTTAGATTGAAAAACAGAAATAATGATACTATACATTATGCATTAGTTAAAGAATTTGAAAGTAGAGGTATTACAATTATGTCACAGTCAGAAGTATTGAGTGAAATAGTCCCAGAGATAGGTGTTTACTCAAAATCTAAACCTACAAAAGCGATGATGAAAGATATTGAGTTCGGTTACACGGTTGCGTGTGAGCTTGGCAGGTTAGATGTTGGACAAACGGTAGTTGTTAAAAAACTTAACGTGATGGCTGTTGAGTCAGCAGAAGGCACAGATAAAACAATCGCAAGAGGTTGTACGTTAGCTATTGAAGATGCAGTTGTTGTTAAGGCTGCGAAACCTCAACAAGATGATAGATTTGATCTACCAGTTGTAGGCATGGCATCGTTTAAAGCTGTTGTTGAAAATAAAGGTAAAGTATTAGCAGTTGAAGCTGGCAAGACGTTAGTTGTTGGGCTTAAGGATTGTATCGAGTTTGCAAATGATAATGATATGATTTTTATAGTTTTTGATCCAAAAGATTTATATAAACCAACTCTATTTGAAGGGTAATATTTATCTATGGAAAGCATTATAATTATTTTACTTGGATTAATTCTTGGAAGCTTTGCATCGGTGTTAGTTTATAGAGTTCCATACGGTGGATCTATATTAACACCTGTAAGATCTGAGTGTCCAAAATGTAGAAGTAAGATAAGTTTTTACGACAATATCCCTGTTCTAAGTTATATCATGTTAAGGGGTAGATGTCGTAAATGTAATGTCAAGATACCGATAATTTATTTAGTGTTAGAGATAATAACTCCGATACTATTTATTTTATTATACTCTCCAGATACATATTATTATATCTTTAAAATATCGGTTGTGTATATTTTAATATTGATATCGTTTACAGATATTGTAACGTCGTTAGATGATAAATTTAAGTCAGGTATGATTCCAGAAATTTATTTAATATTATTAATATTGTTACCGTTACTGTATACAGGTTTTGTTAAACAAAACGAGCTTAATTTTCTTTATAAGTTAGCAGGATTTGCGACAGGTTTTTTACTGTTGTATCTTTTATCTGCAACGATGAGAGTGATTCTTAAAAGAGATTCAATGGGTGATGGAGATATAATATTGTTAGGTGCAATTATTATGTGTACTAAGTATTATAATGCGACAGAGCTTACGTTAAATCTTTCATTGATTTTAATAGTGTCATCAATTGTTGGAATAGTTACATGGTTAGTGATGAGATATAGTTTCAAGAAACAAGGGTTAAGTGTTAATGAGATACGTATTCCATTTGCACCAGCACTTTCATTAGGGTGTTTATATTTGTTAGTTATTTAGATTAATGTTGATTTGCAGGTTTGTTAATTTAAAAAATATGTATGATAAATTAATTGTGTTTGGAGATATTGTGATAAATATAGATGAATCGTTAGAGCTTATAAAACGTGGAACAGAGGAGATTATTTCGGTTGATGATTTAATTTCTAAGTTGAAAGAGGGCAGACCGTTAACGGTTAAAGCAGGGTTTGATCCAACAGCTCCAGATCTTCATTTAGGACATACAGTTGTTTTGCAGAAGTTGAAACATTTTCAAGATTTAGGACATAATGTAAAGTTTTTAATCGGTGATTTCACAGGTATGATCGGTGATCCATCGGGCAAATCAGAAACTCGTAAAGCTTTAACAAGTGAAGAAGTTCTATCAAATGCAGAAACGTATAAAGAACAAGTTTATAAAGTTTTAGATCCCTCAAAAACAGAGATAGTTTTTAATTCAGTATGGCTAGATAAATTAGGCACACGTGGTGTTTTGGAACTTATGTCAAAATATACAGTTGCAAGAATTTTAGAACGTGATGATTTTGCAAAACGCTATAAAGATCATCAACCGATAGGTGTGCATGAGTTTTTATATCCATTAATGCAAGGATATGATTCTGTCGCTATGAAGGCTGATGTTGAGTTAGGTGGCACAGATCAGAAGTTTAATTTATTAGTTGGTAGAGAGCTACTTAGAGATTACGGATTAAAACCACAAGTTGCGATCACTATGCCTATTATTGAAGGTTTAGATGGCGTAATGAAGATGAGTAAATCGCTTGGTAACTACGTTGGAATATCTGAAGAGCCAGAGGATATGTTTGGCAAATTGATGTCTATTTCAGATGAGTTAATGATTAAATATTATACACTTTTATCAGATAAAAGTATAAGTGATATAGATACGATGAAGTTAGATATTGCAAACGGCACTCTTCACCCAATGGAGGCAAAAAAACTTTTTGCAATGGAGATTATAGAGCGTTATCATTCATCAGAAAAGGCGATAGAGGCTAGAGAAAAGTTTGAGAAAATTTTTGCAAAGAAAGAGATACCAGATGATATTATTGAGTACACATTAAAGGGTGAAACTCTTCTTGATATAATGATGAACTTGAATTTTTCAGATAGCCGTTCAAACGCTAGACGACTTGCTGATCAAGGTGGAGTGACTTTGAGTAATGAACGAGTAACAGATCTGAGTATGATAGTTGATAGTGAGAGTGTTTTAAAAGTTGGTAAACGTAAGTTTGCTAAATTGGTTAAATAATAATTTAAAAGTTGGTAAACGTAGGTTTGCTAA
>CAMRCY010000059.1 GCA_947041165.1 uncultured Deferribacteraceae bacterium
CCATAATATATAGTATCTAACTAAACATAGAAAGGCATTGCTCCCCTCGGATTGTCTACAAATATAAATTTGTAACGATATATGCACTTAATTTATCATAAAAATAAGCTATCATGCAGATCAACAAAACTCTAATATACCGATTTATATACTTCTAACAAATCAAGGTTTAATCAGAGAACTTACAAGCACCCTCGAGTTGCATTAAATACCTTGCGTTAAATAATTAATATATACCCTCGAGTTGCATTAAATACTTTGCGTTAAATAATTAATATATCCTACAAGTTGCATCAAATACTTTGCGTTAAATAATTAATATATACCCTAGAGTTGCATTAAATACCTTGCGTTAAATAATTAATATATACCTACAAGTTGCATCAAATACTTTGCGTTAGTTGTTGTTGATTTACCACTGTTTATTTTATAACTAAAATGAATTCCATTATCTTTATAATACTCTGAAAAATTATAGTTTATAATCCGTGAAGAGTTATCTCCCAATGCACAAAGTTCTAGATCGTGAGTTGTTATTATTCCGATCACTCCAAAATCTTTTAATTTTGAGACAACTGTTTTTGCACCAATTAACCTATCCTCTGAGTTTGTGCCACGAAAAATTTCATCTATTAAGAAAATCGTATCTGAATGTTTTTGAGATTCTTTCACAATCTCGCTAATACGTTTTAACTCTGCATAAAATGTAGATATACCCTCATTTAAATCATCTGCAATTCTCATCGATGTCATAATCTTCATAGGCGAAAACTTCATCCCACTTGCACACACAAATGAACCTGATTGTGCTAATATTAAATTAATTCCAATCGTTCTTAAAAAAGTTGTTTTGCCTGACATATTAGAGCCAGAAATAATTAAAATATTATCCTTAATTAATACATCATTATCAATCCTATTTTCATTTATCAGTAACGGATGACCGATATTGTTCGCCTCAATAGTTTTGCCTAAATCCAATGCAGTTGGCAGAGAAACATTGTTGCAAATATTAGCAAGGTTAGAGAAACTCAATAAACTCTCAAGCTCTCCTAATTGTAAAAACCACTGCTCAGCTTTATCTGCATACAGCTCTTTCCAACGATCAAGTTTAATCGCAGTTCTATAATCCCACAGAGTTAAAACATTTAATAGAAAATAAATAATCGCATTGCTTTTCACATTTAATCTATCTGAAATCCTACCAAGTCTTTTTATCGCAACCTCAGCAGATAATGTTGATGCTGATAGTTTAGATTTTATATCGGCTAACTTATTAGAGGTGAAATCGCTCTCACTAATCAGCTTTATCATACAACTATATGCGTTCAGTTTTGATGGAATATCATCTATATCTTTTAAATATTTTTGAGTCTTATACGCACCCACAATCCATAATGTTAAATAAGTCAATATGGTTATAGGTATTGCAATATAGTAGTTGTTAAGTTTGAAGGTGGACACAATAAACATCAATGGCAACGTGATTAAAGGCAGATAACTTAATATCATTTTTAGGAACTTATTTTTAATAAATATTTTTTTATCTTTAATCGTCATCACAAGTTTTTTTATTGAATCACTCGTACCGATTTTTGATGTTTGATACTCAATATCATTTGAAAATTTAATCTTCTTACTTAACTCTAAAATAGCTTGCTGTCTTTCATTTATTTCATTAGTGGTTTTGAGGATTGAATTTGTATCAACATAATTGCAGTTTGCATTCAATAAATCATTAGAGAACGCCTCCCTTCCATGCCAAGTGTTTGTGAGGTTTAAAAGTTGGAACAGCGATTTTTTACCGACAATATCAAGATCGCTTGAATATGGATGATTGACCGAAATAAACTCTTCACCGATATCTTCAAAATTGATCCAGTCACCAGATATTCTACTTAAATGTCGTTTATTAATTTCTATCATTTTAAGCGAATACTTAATCCTTGCTTGCAACTTATAATGATAAATCCAGACTGCAATCAATGTGATAAATTCTACAATACTCGGTATTACAAAACTCATTTCATAACTTAATCTATACGCTTTAAGACATGTGTAAAGCAATATCGCAATAAGTAATAATTTAAAATATCCGAGAAAATTAAATATCTTATTATCTTCTATCAAACTGCTATTATGAATAGCTATTATATCATTAAATTTAGATTGCACATTACACTCCATATACTAAAACTTTTAGAATTATTAAAATTATTCTAACTAAAAAGTATACAACAAATTTATCTAATAATAAATCTATAATATATCGAGTTATCTATAATATTACTCATAAACCCACATAAAACTATTTTCCTCATAATCATCATCAATCAATGTTTCTTTAATACACCTTTCAGTAAGCAATGTCGTAACTCTATGTTCTTTAATAAATGATCGTCTTCTATCTACTTCTATCCATGTTTGATACTCATCATTTCTTTTAAAAAAAATATCGTAATATTCTTTAGAGTAAAAAATTATTATCTGCGAACCCCATTCATCACTCTTAAACTCTTTCTCATATAGATCGTTTATAGGCGTATCAATATACTCTCTAAAAAGATCAGATATATCTGAAATCTCTGTGACATACGGATAAAGCTCTTGCACTTTTAGAGTAACATTTTTATCTATAGAATATTTTAGCATCTCATCTGGTAACTTTTTATTTACAAATTGTTTAGGATAATCAAATACAACATCTTTATCTAACGTTATAAAGTAACGTGGTAAACCTGTACTGCCTCTCTCACTTTTCATTCGTATAACTGAACAATGAATTTGTAAATTGATATTTTTATCCAACAATAAATATATCTATTTTTGTAGTTTGCTCCATCTAGCCAATCTGTTAGCTCCTTTATTATATGGTAACTATATAATATGACAATATTTAACGATCGTAATAATACGCCTTAATCTTATTAAATTTCAAGCCGTTTTTATCACAAAAATCTGTAAAATCTGTAGCATCATTTTTTTCAAACTCCCACCATAATTCATACAACTTACAGTAGTCGTAAAACTCATCTTTTAACTCATCTTTTATTTCATGTTTTACGATCATTTCGTTCGCACTTTTAATCGTTTCCTCGACAACTTCTTTTCCAATAATACACCCCTCAGGAAAATGATGACTGCCCCATGAAAGTGTGCCAACCTTACTAGAGAACATTAAATTTATAGATTTTTCGTCCCTCTGTTTATGATTATATGCTTTATCTATTACCTCTCTTGAATCAATAGATTTTACACCTATATCGTACGCCATTTCATAGTACCAACGAACCTGTGGCATCTTGTTTTCTTCATAACATTTTTCAAGATATGCTAAGATTCTTTTTGCAAGTTCATAAGGTAAAGCACCGTTTCCACGTTCACTTAATTGTGTTACTTGTTCGACATTGTCATCACAATAATCTTCACAAAATTTATAGAACAATTTATCTCGTTCATCTTGATTAATTTCATCAAAAATAAGAAAGAAATCTTGTATAGATTTATTGGCTTCTTTCCTCAACCCTTTCTCATATATATCAACGTAATCATCGTATAGATGTTTTATAAATGAAGTGTAATTCACAAGCTCTCCTCTAATAAATATTATCTAATTATATCTCGTGTATGCAACGGTATTATAAACTCTATCACTAAATTATTAGTTGCATAAATAATATCATTTTCACATTTAATATCTTCAATCAGATTCACCAAGTAAATAAGTAACTAGTACAATTTATAAGCTTTTAATAATACTAACATAACTTTTCATCAACTTGTTTTTTTCATCAATTAAATGTTTCGCAAGGGCAATAGATTTTTTTTAAAATCCTCCATAACACCCTCCTCCATTTTTATATTAGATATAATATAATTTAATCTATTATCTTATATAAATCAATTCTCAATATACGTAATAGCTAAAACTATAACTTTAATTTTATTGAAAACAGTCGTTCAATATGCTAAAATAAATATCAAAATATAACATGGTGGGTGGGTGTATAATGTTAATGGAAAAGTTGCTTGATAGCATAACCTCTGAAATGTTTTCTAATTTAGATATTGAAAAAACTTTAGCTGATAGAGATTGCGATCCATTCTCTTCTAACCTGATAAAAACATATAAAGAGATTGAAAAACTGAAGATTGAAAAAGGATATTCAGATGAACAAATTGAAGAGAACGATGTTTATCGTAAAAGAATGTTTTTTAAAGCTTGTGATGTGCATACATACAATGAACTAATGGGATACATATCAGATGATTTTGGATTGATCTATGATAGCATTCAATTAGATTATAAATCACCGTGGCTAGAGAAACTGATCGCCTGTTATTTAGAGAAACGTGTCCCTTGTGGCGATTTATAAACTGTAATATTTTACAAAACTTTATCTTATTCATAGCATTTATTTCGTACCAATATATAACTTGCACACATTTACTAATAGATCACTCGCACATGTACAAATATATAAATCACATGTACCAATATATAACTTACACGTACCAATATATAACTCGCACACGTACAAATAGATAAATCACATCTACCAATATATAAATCACACGTACCAATATATAACTTACACTTACCAATATATAAATCACACATGTACCAATATAGAACTCGCACAAGTACCAATATATAACTCGCATGTACCAACATATAACTTGCACACGTACAAATAGATAAATCACACATGTACCAATATATAATTCACACGTACCAATATATAACACACTCTTACCAATATATAACTCGCATGTAAAAACATATAAATCACATCTACCAATATATAAAGTGCTACTCTATCTAAAATATAAACTCAACTACTTCATAAATTCTATGCTTACACAAATGGTATAATTTTATTCATTTTCCGTATCATCTATATTAAAAATATAAATGTTTTATAAATTATCTAATTGACAGACATACTTCATATATACATAATAGTAATAAGTGAATAAATCAAATCAAACTTTTTTGTAAATGTATAACTATTTTTTTCTATCAATTAGTTAATAAATATGCTTTTTATGACAAAAAAGATAACTTTATTTATGTTATATTCTTTAGTACATCATATATTTATAAAGTTTATAAATATGGTGATTTAATACTTGCAATACTTTATTAAAAATCATACCATTATGAAAATAAAAGGAATGTGGATTATAAATATATACATTTACATTTATTTATAAGGTATGTATGTATCTGACAGAGCTTGACCAATAACATTAAAGGAGAGATTATGCCTGACAATAATAAAAAAATTAGATTTAGAACCGAGCACGATTTTCTAGGCGACAAACAAGTTCCGCTTAACGCTTACTATGGAGTACAAACTTTAAGAGCCATAGAGAATTTCCCTATCACTGGATTTCATATCCATCCAATGATGATTAAAAGTTTAGCAATTGTTAAGAAAGCTGCTGCTGCTGCAAATGCAGATGTTGGCGAGCTTGATAGAGTTTTAGCTGATGCAATAATGCAAGCGTGTGACGATATTATAATCGGTGATTACAATTCATCGTTTGTGGTAGATCCTATTCAAGGTGGAGCTGGTACTTCTATTAACATGAATGCCAACGAAGTTATCGGAAATAGAGCATTAGAAATTTTAGGACATGATAAAGGAAGATATGATATTGTTTCTCCTAACACTCATGTAAATATGTCTCAATCAACTAACGATGCTTTCCCAACTGCTGCACACTTGACTCTTATATTTCTGTTAAATGATCTTTTAAAAACTATGCGTATGATGAGAGATCAATTTGATAAGAAAGCAAAAGAATTTGATCACATGATAAAAATGGGTAGAACACATCTTCAAGATGCTGTGCCTATCAGATTAGGACAAGAATTTAAAGCTTATTCAAGAGTTATTAGTAGAGATATAAAAAGAATTTCACAATCATTAGATGATGTGCATGAAGTTAATATGGGTGCAACAGCTGTTGGTACTGGACTTAATGCTGATGTTAACTATATTGTAAAAGTTGTTGAGTATCTTTGTAAATTTACTGGATTTCCAGTTCGTGGTGCTGATGATCTTGTTGATGCAACACAGAACTGTGATATATATACTGAAGTTTCTGGTGCATTAAAAGTTTGTATGGTTAACATGTCTAAGATATGTAACGATATAAGATTGATGGCATCAGGCCCTCGTTGTGGACTTGGAGAGTTAACTCTTCCACCTCGTCAACCTGGAAGCTCTATTATGCCTGGAAAAGTGAACCCTGTTATGGCTGAGGTTATTAACCAGATCGCTTTCCAAGTTATCGGTAATGATTTAACAGTTACTCTAGGCGTTGAAGCGGGACAGTTTGAACTGAACGTTATGGAGCCTGTATTTGTATTTAACCTTGTTCAATCTATATCGATAATGAACAACGGATTTAGAGTATTTACTGAGTTCCTACTAAAAGATCTTACTGCAAATGAAGAAAGACTTACATCATATGTTGAACGCTCTGTTGGTATCGTTACTGCTATCAACCCTCACGTTGGATATGAAGTGGCTTCAAAATTAGCTAGAGAAGCGATTTTGACTGGTCAACCGATAAGAGATCTTATATTAAGAGATAAAATATTGACTGAAGAAGAGATCGCAATTATTCTTGATCCTGTAGGAATGACTACTCCTGGTATATCTGGAGAGCAACTTAAAGATAAAAAGAATGTTGGAGAAAATCTTAAGAAACAAGATGATAATCCATCTGAAACTAAAAAGTAATACATAATATTAATATAGTAGAGATGCATTCGTATCTCTACTATATTATTTATACAAATCATTAAGCAAATTCTTTCTATTAACCAAACAAATTATTTTATACAAATCATTAAGACAATTAACTCTATTAATTAAGCACACCATTTATACAAATCAGTAAGTAAATTAACTCTATTAACTAAGCAAATTATTTTACACAAATCATTAAGTAAATTAACTCTATTAACTAAACAAATTATTTTACACAAATCATTAAGCAAATTAACTCTATTAACTAAACAAATTATTTTATACAAATCAGTAAGTAAATTAGTGCTACCAATTAAGCAATAATCTCCATACATAACTCTGTGCAATAGCTACCGATATTTTAATACGATACAAGATTGGAATAATAATTTAGTGTTATCATAATTATTAATTATAGTTTTAATTAGTTAAATATTTATGCTCGCTAACCCTTAACTATCATTAAAACAGAAATATACATAGAGATCGTAACCTCAAGTTTACGAGCGTACTATGCTCCTATTTAGCTATATAAAAATTGCCTAAGAACTCAAGAATATTTATATCAATTAAATAAAAATAGACCGATAGAAATGTTATTAAAACTATCACAATATTGCGAATAGTAAAAATTTAATAAAATGTTAAATTAATAAATGTGAGATATAAATGCGTGTTTTGTTTTGAATAACGAAATGCTTTGATGTTTTGTGTCTGTGTCTGTGTCTGTGTCTGTGTCTGTGTCTGTGTCTGTGTCTGTGTCT
>CAMRCY010000060.1 GCA_947041165.1 uncultured Deferribacteraceae bacterium
GATAATGAGCGGTGACTGGAGTTCAGACGTGTGCTCTTCCGATCTGCACCAGATATACCCATATCTGCAACGATAAACTCTTTTCTTAATCTTGCTCTTGCAACTTTAACTAATCTTTGAATATCATTATCTTGCTCTATACCTGTTTCTTTAGTGAAATCCTCTGCTATTTGATCACGAGATAAATGGATCGCTGGCATAACCATGTGAGAAGGACCTTCACCTCTTAATTGAATAATCCACTCACCTAAATCTGTTTCAATAACTTCATATCCTCTATCTATTAGATATGCGTTAAGTTGAGTTTCCTCAGTTGTCATAGATTTAGATTTAGCGATATGTTTTACGTTATTCTTTTTAGCGATATCTGCAACTATTGCATTTGCATCCTCAGCTGTATCTGCTCTATGAACAGTTACACCACGTTTCTCTGCCTCTTCTTTAAACTGTAGATAAAGCTCTTCAAGACGTCCCATTGCAGCATCTTTTGATATAGCAATTTTCTCTATAACGCCTCTTTCATCAAAATCTTTGAAGATATTTTTACGATTAGCTCTATAATCTGTAAAAAACTTATCTAATGATTTTCTTAAAAATTTATCCTCTAAACCTTCTTTAACTTCAGCTCTATATTTAGACATACTTTTTCTTTCAATAACATGCATTTTTTATACCTCCTAAAATAATATAACGTGTAACTCTAAAGGACCATGAGCGCCAATTGCTAATACTCTTTCGATATCAGCCGTTCTGCTTGGGCCTGTGATAAATGCTGTATATGCAGGACCTTTCTTCTGAATTATACGAAGATCTCCAGCCACATCTAATAAACCTTTACGAATATTTTTCTTATCAAGAAAAAGAATACTAATCTCACACATCATTGTAGATAAACGCATGTTCTCATCATCACTTACAACAAAGCATGTTGCACTATCAGCGATACCAAACTGTGCCTCAGCAACTGATGCATCAAAACCTGCTAGATAATTGCGTACACCTTCATAAATAACTTTTATGCCTTTAGCTGCACACTCTTTCTCAATAATTTTAGCTTTTGCTGCTGGTAATCCTGGAAGTGCTATATGTCTATCTAGTCTTGTAGGAACTCCGTTCTTACTAAGTGGACCTTTCTCGGTACCCTCTTCTTCTGCTAAAAGTTCACATGGGTCTTTTTCTAAAACTATTTTTGTGATATAAGCGGCAGCATCTTTCATATCCTCTGCTTCATAAATCTTAGCAGAAACAACCTCTGCTTTTTGACAGAACAGTGCTACTAAATCTGTCTTTGTTTTCTCTTTAACCATTTAATCCTCCAAAATTATTACAAAGTCTGATAATATATAACATGAACGAAACTAATAACTTATTTAAAACTTTAATGACTGCCACATTAGTGATCTTATTAAAACAAAATGTAACTTATTAACTCTAAACTAAAAATTGATCTACTTATCTAGCGACTCTGCATAAAGTTCGATAGTATGTTTTACTCGAACCTTATCTCCTTTTTGAGATAAAACATCCTCAATCTGGATCATACAAGCAGGACAACCCATCGCAACAATCTCAGCGCCACTTTCAGTAACATCTTGACGTTTACGCATACCTATATCTAATGAAATATCATGATAAGCAAGACTGAAACTTCCACCCGATCCACAACATTTTTCAGCATTTGCCATCTCTATAAACTCATACTCACCACTTAATCCGATAACTTTACGAGGCTCACTTATAACACCTAACGATTTTCTTAAATGACAAGAATCATGATACGTAACCTTAACTGCACCAGCTTTTGTAGGTTTAGACTCAATCTTTAAAACATTGATTAAGAAAGCGTTTATATCCATCACCTTATGCTCTAACTCTTTTGCATAAGCTCCATACTCTTCTGATAATCTAGGTGCATATTTAGGCCAAAACTCTTTCAATGTTGCAGTGCATGATCCACATGGAGTAATTAGATAATCGAACTCTCCCTGCATCAATAGATCAAGCGATGGTTTTAACTGTTTTAAAACTCCATCAGCATCTCCTGATACGATAGCTGGAAGTCCACAACATGGAAACGATTTAGGCATATACACACCTACACCATGATGATCTAAAACCTTTAAACACGCTTTTGACATATCTACATACATCTTATCGCCAACGCAACCTGAGAAAAATGCTACCTTTATTCCACTGCTACCAGCCTTCGTATCCATAGCACCTACTGCCACATGTAAAGGCGTTAAAGGAAGTGGACGAACATGACGTTTGCCTATGATTGGGGATAGCAACGGTGCTGAATAAGTGCCATGATCTTTATTTGTTTTCCAAAAAACAAGTCTTGATAATGGAGCTCCGATACGCATAGCTGTATTAAACAACCATGTCTTAGCAAGCATCTGTCTAAATATAAATTTCTTAATTATTGATAATCCAACATAACCGAAGACAACCTCTCTAGCCTTCATAAAAATATCCATTATCTCAACACCAGGAGGACATGCTGCTTGGCATGAACCACACATTAAACATCTTTCAAGTTTTTCAGCAAGCTCATCTGCATCTGTTAAAATATGTTTAGATAAATTGTCTATTAAAGCTAATTTACCCCTCGCAACATCAGCCTCTTGCATAGTTGAATTGAATATAGGACACACTGGCTGACATAATCCACATTTCATACAAGAGATGATTTGATCATCTAAACTTTCTAACTTCTTAGCTAACTCTTTTAAATCACTCATACATATTCACCTGTTTTGTAGGATTTAGTAGAGATTTAGGATCTAACGCTTTTCTTAATTTCTTAGAGAATAAAATAGTCCCCTTAGACGTTTCCTTCTCTAACCATTGTGCCTTCGCCGTACCTATTCCATGTTCGCCTGATAATGTGCCATCTAATTTTAATGCGATATCAAACAACTCATCAATCGCTTCCTCAACTCTATGAAACTCAGCTTTATCACGTTTATCACATAAAATAGTTGGATGAAGATTTCCATCCCCTGCATGTCCAAACGTTCCGATTGTTAGATTGTATTTCTTCGCAACGCTTTCAATCCCTCTCATCATATCAGGAATTCTTGAACGTGGAACTGTTGCATCCTCTAAAACAGTTGTTGGTTTTGCTCTTGCTAAAACAGGTAACGCCATACGTCTAGCTTCCCATAACTTCATCTTCTCAGCTTGGTCTTTCGCTAAAGTTACATTAGTTGCACCACATTTTTTAAGAACTTCTATAGTTATATTTGTTTCATCATCAACTTGTGCAGGATGACCATCTAGCTCTATTAATAATATAGCCGCCGCATCACGTGGTAATCCTATTTTTGTATAATCATCAACCATTACGATCGTTGTGTTATCTAAAAATTCCATCGTGCAAGGCACAACGTGAGCTGCAATAATCGCTGCAACAGCTTCTGATGCTTTAATTAAATCATCAAATACCGCCATCATCGCCTTTGAAGCTTTTGGTGGTGGAACTAATTTTAATACAGCTTTAGATATTATCCCTAATGTACCTTCTGATTGAACCATTAAACCTGCAAGATTGTAACCAGTTACACATTTAACCGTTCTTGATCCTGATTTAATAAACTCGCCCTCTGCATCAAAAAACTCTATACCCATAACGTAATCTTTAGTTACACCATATTTTAAGCCTCTTAATCCACCAGCGTTCTCAGCTATATTTCCACCGATCGTTGATATAGATTGCGAGCCTGGATCTGGAGGATAAAATAAATTCTTCTTGGCAGCAGCTGCCGCAAGTACTGATGTTATTACACCCGTTTCAACAACTGCATATAAATCCTCTTCATTTATCTCTAAAACTTTATTCAGTGAGTTTGTTAATATCACAACGCTATCGGTACTATCTGGGATCGTCCCACCTGATAGATTTGTTCCAGCACCACGCACTGTCATCGGAACGCCAGCATCATAGAAACGCTTAGTCAGTAACCCTAACTGCTCAACCTCTGTTGGTCGTACTACCATCGCAGGAATAACTGGCTCTAACACTGCTGAATCATATGAATATGATTGTCTATCTGAATCTTTCGTTAAAACATTCTCTTTACCGATAATTTTAGCTATATCTTTTGCTAAAGCTTCTATTGACATATACTGCCTCCGTAATATTTAAAACATTTGAATAAATTAAAAGAAATTTTGAGTTTTTAAAATGAATTGAACTATTCTTATCAAAAACGACACTATTAATTAATATCGTTATGTAATCTAACATATTTATATCTATGTATCAATAGTATAATATTAATTTAATACCTTACATACACCTATGAACAAACCTAGATAGTAATAATTACTAGCTTAAATATGTTGTAAATAAAGACTTTTAGGAGAAAAAATTACAAAATAAACCAATTAATAATCTTGTTATATTTTTGACAAAAAACAGTATTTTTTAGAATTAAAACAAATATTTATGTATTGATAGTTCGAATATATGAACCTATAAGGTTTCTAGAGATAAAATATTACATTTAAGTGATGATAGAACAGATAGTTTCTATCTATTCACCTACTAAGCTTTTAGAAGTTAAATAAGATATTTTAATCTCCTAGCCGTTTCAAGATATTAATAAACTAAGATTTTAGAACCTATATTAGATAGATATTTATTAGTATTTCAACGTAATAAACAATCAATGTTTTAGAAGGCAAACAATATGCTTACCTCCTAGACGTTACAAGATATTAATAAACTAAGATTTTAGAAGTTAAAGAATATACTTACGTCTTGATAGTCCTGATATTTCAATCTAACACCTATCGCAAAAAGGACTGCGACAAAGCCAAAAAACTGTCCCTTACGTCTGTTTGAGTCGTCCGAGCCATAAACAAGCCTTAAATATATAGCTATTATTGATATAAATATTAAAGCAATAAGAAGTGTATAGCTATTTATTGACTCTAAACTGATATACGGATTGATTATCCCAAACAATAAACCGAAGATAAATACATATTTATTGATCGTTATTAAAAACGAATAAAACGCTGCATACGAGAAGATTATAAATAATAAACCTATACTTATATCGCCACTAAACCGTATAAAAACTATACTCGTTGTTATTAATATAGATGATAATAAAATCATTGCATAAAAAATTACTGCACGACGATCCCACATAATTTTTGTGAAACTACGATACTGCCTCATATCATGGAACATAAACTCACACCCTAATATATATATTTGAACACGTTACTCACAACCTTACCAAAACCAATATAATTAAATTAAAAAAAACCTGCAAACCTATACTTATTACTTATAGATCGCAGGTTTAATATATCATAAATATTCTAAATTATATACTTATTAAGGCATGAATGGCCATATTAATGGAACTAGCGTAATTATTGTTATAAGAGCCGCAACCTGTAACACCCAGCCATAACGAATATAATCAACAAAACTGTATCTTCCGTAACCTAAAATAATAGTGTTAGGAGGAGTTGCAACAGGTGTTAAAAAACATGCAGATGCTGACATCGCAATTCCCATCGCCATCGGCAGTGGAGATATACCAGCGCCTAATGCTATAGGTATAGCAAGTGGTGCCATTAACGCCGCTGTAGCTGTGTTTGACATAAAGTTAGTTATAACAACAGTGATGCAACATACAGCTGTTAATAGTAGATATGGTGATGAAATATTACCAACTACTACATCTGCTACTAATTTAGCTGCACCTGACTTATCCATCGCAGTACTCATTGATAACATACCTGCGAATAAAAAGATCGTTGTCCAATCTATTCCCTCGTACGCCTCTTTCATCGTGATACAACGTGTTATAATCATTAAGCATGCACCTAACATTGCTGCAACTATTAACGGTAACCAAGATGTTGCCATGAATAGAATAATTCCTGCAAAAATAACTGTCGCAACTGGCATTTTATGATAACGATAATTGCTAACTTTTTCGCCGTGATCATCCATTTTTAAATCAACTTCAGTATCAGGATCAACTGGTAATGATTTTGGTTGAATTCTTGAACCTAATAGTGCATATAAACCTATAGTTACTAAAAACAATGGAATACCTATTAAGGCAAACTCGAAAAAGCCGAACGGCTCAATACCAGGAATACTGTCAAGCTGTGTGTTGATAAAGCCATTAGGAGGAGTTCCAACTAATGTCATCGTTCCACCTATTGAACAGGCAAACGCTACTGGCATAAGAATTCTACGTGGATCTATTTTTGACGATGAACACATAGCTAGGATCATCGGTATTGCAACAACTATTGTACCTGTATTACTTAATAACCCTGAAAGAAGACCTACAACAACCATAGAAAAGAGAAGAAGACGCTTCTCACTACCTTTTGATATAGCCATCGTCATATTACCTATCTTCTCCGCAAAACCCGTAATAAATACTGCATGACCAACTATAAACATAGCCATGAAAATTACTACCCACTGATTACCAAAATTGGCAAACGCTGCCTTCGCACCAATAACACCTGTGATTGAAAGACTAATAGGAACAAGCATCGCCGTTACTGGTAATGGAATAATTTCTGTGAAAAATAACACCGCTGCTAATAGAAGTATTATTAATGTCGTAATTGCCTTATATTCATCTGGAACTGTCGTGAACTCTAAAAGACCTTTTGATTTTGCTGCAAAAGCAGAAGAAGTTGATAGTAGCACAAATGAAGCTATTAACGTGAACAACCTCGCACTAGGTAAAAACTTAACTCTCATATAACCCCCCAAGTATAATTTTCTAACTTCAATGAATAACGTAAATAATAAATATATCGACATCAAAACAAGATATAACTCGTACGATAATTATATAAAAACGATAATGATTAAACCAAAATAAAATAAAATAGCTCAACTATATAAAACAACAATGTAATTAACAATAAAATAACAGTAATACATTTATGAATATAATTGATTCTTATCATATCTCATTTACATAAAAAGTAACAATGTTTTGAATATATGTCAATAACTTTTTATTAGATCAAATCAACTAAACGATTATCAATGTTGAAATTATCTATATCAGTAGGATTTTATCATAAAACAACATTGAAGATTAATAATCAAGCTGTATAATTATATTGCAAATATCATCTAGATTAAAGTAAATACATAGTATTATCAATTAAATAGAAGTATTTGCATTATAATTTAAGCTATGTTGATTTCATACAAGATACCCTACTTTAAATATATATTAAAAATAGAACATAGTATTAAAAATAAAACTGATTGACAATATTCGACAAACATCTCTTTATTTCTTGTAAGAAAGTAGTGGGATTTAAGATAAA
>CAMRCY010000061.1 GCA_947041165.1 uncultured Deferribacteraceae bacterium
ATACATAAGAAAAACCCCTACAGTTTTTAAGACTATAGAGGTGTTTTTTATATGACATTTTTCTACTTATTTTATACTTTTAAGTTATTTATTTATTACGGTGAGTGGCTCTGATATTTCTTTATTGTTCACAAGTGTTGGATATTTTGCACCATCTAAAATCTCCCACTTACTATCCTCTTCACCAACTCGCCAACCGATGAAACTTTCTGCAATATTAAACTCGTCAACTTCAAGCCTCTTACCTCCAACTTGATTGATATCGCTCACGGGCGTTGTTAATGCATACCAATAATTATTTATATACGTAGCCGTCGTTGTTGGTTCATCTATATCACCTATGATCGCTCCTGCATTTATATCTGCTTTAACATCTCCATAATTAAATGAATGCGAAACCTCTAACTTATTGTTATTAGCTCCTTCATAATTCTTATGTCCAACAACTCCACCTGCCACCCCTTTGATATCTATATCGCCTGTATTATAACTATTCATCACATTAACTAAACTATTGCGATTTGCAGTGTTTTTGTTCACAATTGATCCAACAATACCACCTGTATAATTTTCTGTGATAGTAAATATGCTCGCATTATCGCTACGACTTATAACATCACCACTATTATAACTTTCATCTATACTAAGACTTGAACTAAAGCCGATAATCCCACCTATCAGAACAAGAGATGCAGAGCTATCTGTGTATATATCACCTATATTGTAAGCGTTTGATATCTTTGTAGCACCAAGGCTTCTTCCAATCAAGCCACCTATTGCAAGAGTTAATGGAGTGTCTAAAATATCATTCTTAACCATCAACTTTCCTGTATTATATGATCTAGTTAACTCCATTCCAACAGCAATATTTGCACCGATTAATCCACCAACATATACATCATCCTCATTATTATTAAAAGTGACGATTGATCCTCTATTATATACACCTGTCATATTTATTACTGCATCAATATTGTTTTCACCTATAATGCCACCTGTATACCGACTACCTGTTATAGCTCCACTATTATAACTATCAACTATTTCTGTTCTCTCAAAAGTTATATTCTTTCCTATAATTCCACCCGCATACATAAAACTACCAGTTATGTCACCTGTATTATATGTGTCTAATATATTTACCGATCCTACACCATTATTATTTCCAATTATGCCTCCTGCGTAACCTAAAATAACTGAATTCTCGATCTCTACCATGCCATTAATCAAACATTTATTGGAAGTGCCTAGAATAGTAAGCGAAGCATTTAAATTTAAACCAATAACGCCACCTAAATTGTTAACTCCACTAATTATGCCTTCATTTTTCGAGTAAACTATACCCAAAATACTATTACCATTACTATTTCCACGATTAACTCCAATAAGTCCACCAACTATACCATTGCTATTACGATTATTAACCAAATCGCCTTTATTAACTAACTCTGTTCCGTAGATATTATAAACATCTCTTCCTAAAGTTATACTCTCACCCAGAATTCCACCGATAATATTTGTGCCAGTACTCTCAATATTCACAGATATATTATTCAAGTTTACTAACATATACATAACTATATATGAATTTTCTATCTTTCCGATAACACCACCGATTGTTGCGTCTAAATTAGAGTTAGATATTATGTTTCCTGAATATGTTGAACTTCTTATCGTAATTGCACAATCATTAATCATCGCAACAAAACCACCGATCACAACTTCATGACTGCTATCCAATGTTGAGATATTTGAGGTTAAATCTAAATTGCTTGTTGAATTATCTATCGTAAACTTGTGCTGAACAGCATTTGATATTCTTGAGATATCATCAACTACTTGAACCTTTCCTACAAAACTACCTATATACGTATTGCCATTGATCGAGCCACCATCAAGATCTAAATTCTTTATAATACTCTCACCTGTAACGCTCTGAATTAATGCCGTTGAAATATCTGAATTTGTGTCACCATTAACACTTATATTTATGTTCTTTATGCTCTTATTATTGCCATCAAAAACACCTGCAAACTCTTTTATACCACCAAACGGCTTGTTCCCCATATCTATATCAGATAAAAACAAAACATTTTTATCAACCTTTGAAAGATCTGCTAACCATGCTAAATTTGCTGGAGTTCTAATAAGATAGTTGTTCAAGTGATCGATAAGTGGCTCAACTTTATCTATTCCATTCCATGGAATAATGACCTCTTTAAACGCTATTGTAAAAATATATGTGCCAGCTTTCTTGCTGTCGTTTGTAATCGATTCTATTGATATATCAAACTTAATAATTAATTTCTCATCAGTTGCAATATCGCCACTCAATACTGCCTCATCTAAAGTATAAACAGTATTTGTTGCAACACTTTTTATGTCAAGTAACGCACTGATTGCACTATTAAGCTCTGTAACTATAGTTACATTATCTTTGTCAACTGGATTTATACCATCAACATTATAATTTAAAAATGTATTATCGCTTGTGAATATTTTTCCATCAATACTATCAATTGTAAGATCGTCTGATAGATGAAAATCAAGCTCTTCTGCTGGAGGAGTAGCATCTTCACTAAACACTATCGTAAAAGAGTATATTCCATCTATAATACGACCACTAACTTTTTCTTCAATCTCTATATCAAATTCTATAACTAATCTCTGTCCATAATCAATATCACCACTCTTAATCACAGCATCACCTAATAAATAAGTGGTGTTAGTGACAATATTCGTTCCTCTCAACTCTATCTTGACAGCTTCTTCAAGCTCTTTAGATATGTTTTCAATCTCTTTTTTTTCTGAGTTCGTACCATTAACATCTACGCCATCAACATTATACTTTAAAGAATTATCTGCACTTTTAAAAAATTTGCCATCAACACTGTCAACAGTAAAATCATCGCTCAGGTAAAAGTAAGTTGCAACAGATTTATCAAGATTATCACCACATCCTTGACATACAACAATTATTAATAGCATCACCAATAAAGGCAACACTTTTTTCATATTTACTCATCCCCCACTACAACAATTTAATATCAATATATTTGAATAGTATTATATTGTAATAAATGTGAATTATCAACAATTAATAATAATGATAACTTGTTGATATTGATTATTGTGGCGACGTAAGCAGGTACTCACTTAATATGTAACAACTCATGACTTCGATACATATTGTTTTAGATTATTTTTGTCTTTTTCGGCATAATATTTGCTCATATATTACATACAAGTTGTAGCGAAGTCTAGCTACAGCAACCATTTCTAGTATTAATGGGGCGAACGGTCTTGCTCATGATTTAAAAAAGTACCTTTTTGCATTAAATTTTAACCAAACTACATATGATAACTTAATCATAACAAGGATACAATAAGATGAATATTAATAATAGCAACCCTTTAACAAATTTTTCTAGACCAACAGGGATACCTAACAAAACAAATAGTAATGTTGATAATGCCGATAACACAAACAGTGTTTTTAATACAGAATTGACAAAAAGTGTTCTGATACGACTGCCAACAGAAGAAGAAAAAGAAAAAAAAACTAGGATAGGTGGAGGTGGGATGGGCAACATAGCTTTTGAGCTAAGTTATGCTGAAAATTCTACTGATGAAAATCCTATTATAAATGCAAAAGTATGGGAAGATAACGGTTACGGTAAAGAGATTAATCAAACTATAAATATTAATGATCTTGATCCACAAAACTTAACAATTATCGAACTAGAAGCTTTATTAACACATGCTAATCAAGGCAAACCGCTTGATCCATCAGAACCTGTTAACTCTTTCGACTATCGGATATGAACACGGGTTACAAGGAGCAAGAGGCAAACAACTTTCTGACAAGGGGCTTAATGATAGGTTTAATCCGATAGCTTCTCTAGAAGCCCTAAAAGATATATATAGTAAATCTCCTGTTCAAGATATGCAAGATTCAGTAGATAGTATAATAGCGTTACTTGATAAATTATCTAAGTTTGGAAAAAATGGTAATAATAATATCAATACGATCTCTAACTCTGTTGATGAGGTTGCTGATGATATCGCAACATCTATGGTAGATCAATTCAGTAAATCATCGCAAAA
Source organism: uncultured Deferribacteraceae bacterium (assembly GCA_947041165.1). Lineage (GTDB taxonomy): Bacteria > Chrysiogenota > Deferribacteres > Deferribacterales > Mucispirillaceae > CAMQYB01. The sequence goes on from CAMRCY010000061.1 coordinate 4,108, forward strand.
CAAAGTATAAATGATTGATAGATCGTAAGTTGATAATTTTAGTTGATAAGTGTGATTAATAAAACATTTTTTAGGTAGTTAAAATATAATGGATTGATAATTTATAAATATAACGGACGATGTGGCAACTTGAAAGATAGAAAGAGTTACAACTTGACGATTTGAAAGAATTGCAACTTAGCAACTTAAAATGTAAAAAAGAAATGGCAACTGGGCGACTTGAAAAAAGGGTAATTTGACGACTTAAAAGATAGAAAGAATGGCAACTTGGCGACTTGAAAGAATGGTGACTTGGTGACTTGAAAGAATTGCAACTTGGTAACTTGAAAGAATTGCAACTTGGTAACTTGAAAGAATGGCAACGTGGCGACTTGAAAGAATTGCAACTTGGCGACTTGAAAGGTAGAAAAAAAGAATGGCGATGCAGGGAATTGAACCCCGGACCCTGCGGATATGAGCCGCATGCTCTAACCAACTGAGCTACATCGCCCTAACGACAGTAATCGAAACTACCGTCGCAAACCCTCTGCAAAAAAAGAAGCTAGAAATAAAATATAACTAGCCACTATTGATTTGTCTGTACAAAAAAATAATAATTGCGGGGGCCGGATTTGAACCGACGACCTCCGGGTTATGAGCCCGATGAGCTGCCATGCTGCTCTACCCCGCGATGTAACTAGTTTCAAACTTGCGATATACAACTCTTAAACTAGGAAGATTAAAATATACTAATTACAAGACAATGTCAAGTATTAATATTAATTATAAATATATAATTAAATATAATTCATAAAATCTTTACACTTGATAAACATTCGCTAGTTAGTTATAATGCATATTGACTGATTTATGTGACGAGGAGTTTATATTATGGCTGATCATGTAGTAAAAAAATATTCCTCTAGGGAAGAAACTGCAAATATTATAACTCACGCAATAGGTATATTGCTAGCGATTGCTGGGTTAGTTTTGCTTGTTGTATTTTCAGCAACTCATGGTGATGCTTGGAAAGTGACATCATCTGCTATCTATGGTGCATCGATGATAGTTTTATATACTGCGTCGACTTTGTATCATACGTTCAAAAATGAAAAGACTAAAAAAACATTAAATATAGTTGATCATATATCTATCTATTATCTTATAGCAGGATCGTACACACCGTTTATGCTAGTAACGATACGAGGCGGATGGGGTTGGAGTATTTTTGGCGTTGTCTGGGCACTTGCGATAACGGGTACTATATTAAAATTGAAATTTGGTGATAGATTAAGAAAGTTTTCTAATATGATATATATATTTATGGGTTGGATAATAGTTATTGCGATTAAACCTATCATCAACTCTTTAGATCCAAAAGGTTTAGCATTACTTTTCATAGGTGGCGTATTTTACACGTCAGGTGTAGTTTTCTATAAATGGAAAAAACTACCGTACAATCACGCTATATGGCATTTATTTGTTTTAGCAGGCTCGGTATTTATTTACTTAGCTATACTGTTTTATGTGGTACTAGGTAACGCTTAATATATATATATTAAGTTGGATTAGATTAGATAATTAAAAATATACTGCTCTATATATCATTACGATGTATAGAGTATTTTTTTGATAATAATTAAGAGTGGAAATATATTTGTCAATGAGATACATAACATAAATCTATACACAAAACACCCCTACAGCGTTAAAACTATAGGGGTGTTTTTTATATGATATTTTACTACTTATTTTATACTAAATAATTACTTAGTAACTTGTTACGTGTTACTGGTTACTAAGTTACTTGTTACTAAGTAATGTTTAACTTTGTAATGTGTCACTACTAAATTATTACGGTGTTGCAACTGGTTTTTTAAGCGTTGGATATTCACTATTTATAAGCTCCCAAACTTTCGCAAAATCCCAAGTTTTGAAACTGCCTTGCTCTTTAAACTGTGCAATCGTGAGTTTGTTATTGTCAGAGCCTCCTGCTAAAGTACCATCTTTTAGCCCTACTGCTTTTTCAATACCTGTACTTCCATCATGCAACCAATAAACATTAGTAGCTGTAAAAGTTGTACCTTTAATAATCCATCCTACGATACCACCAACGCTACTCTCTGCTCCATCTATTATTTTTACAACCTTTGCGTAACTGTGAGAATTTGTAATAGTTGTACCCCTACCACTCGATCCAAAAAGCCCACCGACATGCTTCGAAGTACCTGTTACGTTACCACTGTTAAAACTGTTAGAGATTGTTGTTAAATCCGCATCAGCCCTCTTCCCAACAAGCCCGCCGATACCTTCACTACCTGTTACTGTGCCGATATTAGAACTGTTATCTATTGTTAAGCTACCTTCCAGAGAATATCCAACAAGCCCTCCGATATAATAGCTAGAACTTGTTACGTTGCCGATATTAGAACTGTTAGAGATTGTCAGAGATGAACCTTCACCTGAACTCACTCCAACAAGCCCACCGACATTCGCCCCATGTCCTGTTACTGTCCCGATGTTTGAGCTGTTATCAATTGTTAAAGTTGCAACATTATTCTGTCCAACAAGCCCTCCGATACTATCTACAGTTGCTTCTACTGTTGCATGATTTGTAACGCCTTGGATCGTAACTGTTGCATTTGTTGTAACACTCCCTACAAATGCACCAACAGACTGACTACCTTTGATTACTCCGTCTTCTGCTATTGTTAGATTATCTATAGAACCACCATTACCTAACATAGAAATTAAACCAATCTCTTTACTTGTTTTTTCAATCTTTAAACCGTAGATCGTCTTATGATTACCCTCTAATCTGCCTGCAAATGATCCTATACCGTTAAAATTCTTATTACCCATGTGAACATCTTTTCTGAACCTTACAGTTTTACCTGTAAAATTATTAGCACCACCATCCCCTAGTCTTGTTTGTTCTGCTATCCATGCAAGATTTGAA
>CAMRCY010000062.1 GCA_947041165.1 uncultured Deferribacteraceae bacterium
GCCTTTAATCGTAACTGTTGCATTATCTGCAACCCTCCCTACAAATGCACCAACAATAGCTCTACCTCTAATCGTGCTACCTTTTGCGATTGTTAAATTTTCTATTGATCCACCATTACCTAACCGTCCGATTAAACCAACGTAATTAATTGATGGCTTATCAATCTTTAAACCTTTTATAGTTTTATGGTTACCATCTAATCTACCTCTGAACATCTTAAATTCATCACCTGTTGAGATACCGTCAAAAGGTTTGTTCTTCATATCTATATCATTCATGAACCTTACAGTTTTACCTGTAAAATTATCTGCACCTTCTGATAGATTAGATTGTTCTGCTAGCTTTATAAGATCATCTGCTGTATGTATCTCAATAATATTATTGCCACTACCTTCTGAACACACACCTAAATCAACTGTCATAAATACTAACAGAGTACCTAATAATAATTTCTTGAAATTCGTAAACATTCATATAACTCCATAAGGTTTTTATTAACATCACAATCTAATACTTAATCATATATTTGTCAATTGGACATATACACAAAAAACCCTACAGTATTAAAACTATAGGGGTGTTTGTGTATATTATATTTTATGGGTAATGATAAATTACATTAACATTCATTTATCAATTACAAATTGTCTTCACTCGCAATTTTGCCTTCAACAAAAATCAGTTCGTCACCTTTATTCGTAACTAAAACTAACGCTTGCTTATCTGTTAAATACGCACTATTTACTGAATTAAGCATATCAAAATATTTTGTTTCATTTTGCATATCTTGCTCTTTTCCTGCCATCATCGTTGCACCACTTTTATCTACTGTGAAGTTGTCACTGCCGATTTCATAAATACCAAAATATCTATTCACTGGTGCTTTGCCGTAAAAATTGTTGCCATCAAAACCGATCATAATCTCTGAACCATTAAAAAGATTGGTCAATAAATACTCTTTACCTGACAAATATGCAGGTGTTAATTTTACATCCGTTATAGCTGATGGTGAATCAAACATAGAATTGTTATCCTCTTCGTTAACCTCGATCTCTGCAACTTCTTGCACTTTTTGTGGTGCAGATCTACCAAAATCTAAACCTATTTTATCCGTTCGCATCTTGCCGAATATAATCCCACCAATAATAACAACTGCCAATATAACTATAATTGTAATCTTCCTATTCATAACTCAACCTCGATATAATATTTAATAACATTCTATATAATATAATAAATTTACTCGTTCATGCTTTTGCAACTAATATATAACTCTTAAATTTAACTACTGATCGAACAATGTGTCTTCATCATCATTTAAATCTTTTGCCACCTTTAACAGAAAACTTTGCGGATAGATAAATGTTGCCATTCCTAAATATTCATTATAACTACTCTTATCATCCATTTCTAGAAAAACTTGAGATAACCATATATATATCATAAACTTTTCATAATCTAATTTTGCGTTCGCAACTGCTCTTAAAAATAAAGGCATCGCAACTTTAACGCCTCCTCCTACAAACCTTGGTTTGAAAGATATAGACATCGCTGTACTAAACAATGTTATAAAATTGTTAGGTGCAAGCAGTAACGAATTGTTATATAATTTCTCAGCCTCGCCTGCTAAACTCTGAATACCAAAAATCGATGCATAGTTTACACCTGCAATTAATAAGTTCGCCCTCGATGTCATATAATCGACAGCTCTCATCGGATCTTGATTACGGTTTTCAAACGCTTTTAATATCTCAGTTTCTATAAGAACTTGCTCTATTGCTTTAAGTTTTTTCTTCTTATCTTTCTTCTTATTACCATCTGTTCTAACCCTAAACTCTTCAGCGATATTAATGTATGTTGCAACTTCAATATCTGTGCCTTCTAAATCTCGCACCTTGTTTATCTGCTTTGAAAGATTATCATTGTCACTTGGTTTCAAGTTTGAGGAATACATCTCGATATATAAATTATTAACTTCCTCAGGATAGGAAAACGCAACACTTGGGATAATTAAAAACAAATAAACAAAAGACAATCTTAACATAAATGCACTCCGATATTTTTAGGAATGATAATAGAAACTTGATTGATTGTAGCTTATTCTTGCTATATTTTCAAGCATAGAACAGCGTCTATTATTTATAGTCGCAGATATGAATAATAATTAATTAAGAATGGTTTGATAGATGTTATAAATAGAATTTAGAAAAATTTAGACGTTGAACTATACTAAGGTTTGCTAGTTTTTATAATTGTATACGATATCTGTCTTAAATATATCAAACAGATATCATCAATACACAACTAACATAAAATCGCCTCAGCAATCTTAAATATATCAAATAGAGAGGAATGCTTTGTGAAGTAAAGCCAATTAAACTTTAACTAAACCTTTTTTCTCAAGTTCAGTTTTGCAATCTGTACAATATCTTGCAAAAGGAACATACTCTAATCTTTTATCTGTTATAGGCTCTTCGCACTCAATACAAACGCCGTATGTACCATTTGCAACTCTTACAATTGCTTGTTCAACTAAACGAAGTTTAAGCGCACCTGTTTCAACATTACCTAGCATTAAGCTACGATTATATATATTATATGCTTCATCAGCTGAATCTTGAATACCGTCGTTACCTAAATTTATTGCTTCATCATATTTTTTGCTTAATGTTGCAATAAGCTCTTCTTTCATTTTTAATAATCTTGATGTATAAAGTTCTTTATTTTTCTCTGTCATGCTGAGACCTCCAAAAATTACGACATACTGTAAAGTAAAAAGATGTTACTTATGATAATGTTACTTATGATAAGGATGTCCATCAATTATCATCATAGCCCTGTATACCTGTTCTGTTAAAACAACAACAGCTACTCTGTATGATAATGTCATATCGGATAATGATAGATAATTATTCGCTCTATCTCTTGTTATATCCGATAAACCTTCAGCTGCCCCTATTACAAAATTGATCGAGCGTGCTGATTGATCCCTTAATAATGCTATATAGTCAGCAAAAGATCTGCTGTCATACTTCTTTCCACAACCGTCTAAACCTATTAAAATATCATTACTCTTTAAAGATGATATAAATTTTAAATAGCTTTTGTTTAAACTCTCAAATTCCTTTATCTCTAATTGAACATGTCCTGTTAATCTTTTTACATATTCATCAGTAAATGAGATTATCAAACGATCCCTTATTTTCGATTCAGTTATTATACGAATTATCATACCTACAACCAGACAACGGAGGTATTTATTGATTTATGGAAAAAGAGAGTTATACGGGTTCTTTTATTATTTGTCAACACAATTCTTCTACTTGCTAAATAAATGATAACATAAAATAGCTGAACTCATCGACGCATTGAGAGAATCTATCTTCGAATCCATATTAATATTAACCCTATAATCAGCCCTTTCAAGAATTGATTGACGGATACCTTTACCCTCTGAACCGATAATAATAGCTTTCTTACGTGTATCATCAATTTCAAAACTTTTAAGTGGCACTGCATCTTCACTTATATCAGCTGCGATTACAACAAAACCTAATTTTTTAAGATCATCAACTGCATTTCCTAAATTCACTATCTCAAACACCCTGCTATAAAATAACGCACCTGCTGATGCTTTATATACTGCTGGAGTAACGCCTGCTTGATCGTGTCTTGGAACTAAAATATCACGTATACCAAAACAATGTGTTGCACGAATTATCGCACCAAAATTGTGCGGATCTTGAATTTTATCAAGTATAGCTACATTGCCCTTCTCTTTATTATCGTGAAAATATGTTCTGAAATCTGAGTATGCAAAATCATCTATTTCTGCAACTACGCCTTGTGTTTCTAAACCGTACTCATACTCAAAATCTCTTCTACCTAAGACTTCAAACGGCACTGTGATATCATCGAAATGAATCGATGCTCCGTGGCGAACAATAATCTTTCTAGCCTTTCCACTATGTACAGCTTCCAATACCGCATTTCTACCTGAAATAACTAACAAATTGATACTCCTTTAAATGAATAATAGAAACGTCTTAATATAATAATGATATCTGTTAATTATATAAAACCTAAAATCCAATCAATAACGTATGTCTAAATCTAAATAATTCACTAACTAAATTCTATCCCAAATATATAACATATATAAACTGTTCACAACTATAATGTATATAAAACATGGTGGTGCTAATTCTTAATATCTACGCTTTTTCATAGCTGGTTTCTTAAAATTTTTCACTATAATCAATAAAACTATAGAAAAACCTATGAGAAGTGAAGTATTTACTACCCCTGCCATATTGTCATCTATAAAGTTCTTAACTAACGCTGCAATGAGTGCTGAAAAAATAAGTAAAAGAGCTATCTTATTGTATATTAATCCCAATAGTTGCAAGACATCCCCCATAATCTGTGTATTATCACGGATCGACAATAAAGCCAATCTACGATGCTATAGAATATAATGTTTTATTTCAATAATTTCAACTACTTATTTTAAAATACTACTATATTCTTCGCTCATCGGTTTGACATATGCCGTTTTAATTGATATCATAGCTAATCGGTACAATAAAATTAGGATGTGATAATGTTAAAGGATACTCTGAAAATCGTTGTTGATAGATATGATTTTTTTATACCATTAATCATTGAGCACATATATATATCTGCAATAGCAGTGACGATAGCAACAGTTATCGGACTATCATTAGGTATTTTTATTAGCGAATATAAAATCGCAAGAACACCGGTACTTAGCGTAACCAATGTCATATATACCATACCCTCAATAGCTCTACTAGGCTTCATGTTGCCCTTAACCGGGGTCGGAAACTTAACAGCAATTATAACTCTCATACTCTACGCCCTTCTACCGATCATTCGAAACACTTTCACAGGAATAACAAACATAAGCAACACAGTTATCGAAGCCGCAGATGGAATGGGTAGCACAAAATTTCAACTGCTTACAAGAATTAAATTGCCTCTTGCCTTTCCTGTTATTTTGGCAGGGTTTAGGAATATGGTCGTAATGACTATAGCTCTTGCTGGGATCGCATCGTTCATAGGTGCTGGTGGTTTAGGGGTTGCAATATATAGAGGTATATCCACAAACAATACTCCAATGATCTTAGCAGGAAGTATAATGATCGCCTTGATGGCTTTTATCTCAGACCTTATTTTAGGACTTTGTATTAAATTAATCGAACGTAAAAAGTATTTAGAGTTAAAACTTATTACCGTTGCAATTGTAGTGATCGTAACAATATCCGTTTCTTACGGAATATTATCTAATAGAGCAGAAATATCTATCGCATCAAAACCTGCCACTGAACAATTCATACTTACTGAAATATTAAAAATAGTTATTGAAGATAGAACCGACATAGATGTTAAAATTTATAAAGGCATCGGTGCAATAGGCAGTATACATAAAGGACTACTTAAAGGTGATTTCGATATCTATCCTGAATATACTGGAACTGCTTGGGCATATATATTAAAGAAAGATTTAAACACATGTGTTGATAAAAACGGTAAAACGACTATTTGTGATCGTGAACAGATGAAATCTGAACTACAAAAAACATATGAAGATGATTTTAAGCTTACATGGGTATCGTACTATGGATTTACAAACTCATACGGTATAGCTGTTAAAAATGAAATAGCTGAAAAATATAACCTGAAAACATATTCAGATCTTGCTAGAGTTTCTGGAAATCTTGTGTTCGGTGCAGAATATGATTTCTATGAAAGAAGTGATGGATATTATCCTCTAGTAAAAGCATACGACTTCTCATTTAAAGATGTTGTTGATATGGACTTGGGATTAAAATATCAAGCGATAGAAAGTGGCGAAATTGATGCTGTATTAATATACACAACTGACGGTGAAGTATCTGATCTTGACGTAACTATATTGGAAGATGATAGAAAATTCTTCCATGATTATTACGCAGGGAATGTTGTTAGAAAAGAATTAATTAAAAAATATCCAGATCTATTAGAAGTGCTTATGCTTCTAGAAAATTTATTGACAGAAGAAGAGATGTCTGAACTTAACTATCAAGTAGATGTTCTTAAAATAGAAGATAAAGAAGTAGCTAGGAAGTTTCTTATCAGCAAAGGAGTGTTAAAAAAATAAACATGAATCAATGTATAAGATTTGAAAAAGTTACTAAATATTATGGCGAAAAGAAAATCGTGGATGATGTGTCCTTATCGATTGATAAAGGCGAACTAGTAACTGTATTAGGGCCATCAGGCTCTGGTAAAACAACAATGTTAAAAATGATCAACGGAATAGTTCAACCTGATAGCGGGTCGATATACGTATATGATCAAGATGTTGCTAAATGTGATATAGTGAATTTAAGACGACGTATAGGATATGTTGTTCAAGAAACAGTTCTATTTCCTCACCTTGATATATATCATAACATATCATATGTACCTAGTTTGATCGGAATTAGCAAATCGAAAACTAAAAGAAGAGTTAGAGATTTAGTAGATATGTTACAATTAGATAAATCTATGCTTAAACGCTACTGCGATGAATTAAGTGGTGGTGAAAAACAGCGTATCGGTATTGCTAGAGCTTTAGCTGCATCTCCAGAAATAATGCTTATGGACGAACCGTTCGGTGCACTTGATCCTGAAACTAGAGCTATATTGCAAGATGAACTGCTTAGAATTTGGAAAGAACTTAACATGACGATATTTTTTATCACTCATGATGTAAGCGAAGCAGAAAAACTAGGTAGTAGAATTCTTGTGATGAATGAAGGTGTTTTAGAAGATAAAGTGCCTGCGATTTGTGTAGATTAAAATAGTGCTAATTCCTTTATTCATTTATTAACATTACCTT
>CAMRCY010000063.1 GCA_947041165.1 uncultured Deferribacteraceae bacterium
ACAGTTTGAATATGTGCGATAATTGCAACATGCGTGCGTGTGAATAGTTTAAGTATGCAACGTGTTTGAACATGCGAATAATGTGAACGTGTGTGATAGTTGCAACAGTTTGAATATGTGCGATAGTTGCAATATGCGTGCGTGTGAGTAGTTTAAGTATGCAATAGTTTGAACATGCGAACAATGTGAACGGTTTGAGAGTACAACAGTTTGAATATGTGAATATGTGTAATAGTTGCAATATGCGTGTGTGTGAATAGTTTAAGTATGCAACGTTTGTAACAGTTTGTAACAGTTCGTACAGTTTGAGAGTGCAACGGTTCGTACGTGTTTGAGAGTGCAACGGTTTTATCACATAAAACGTATAAGTTTAAAAATATAATAACATAAAATATTATGTATAGAATTCAATTATTAAAGAGATATAGGGAGTAATGTTAATGGCGAAAATGGGTAAAGTTATATTAGCGTATTCTGGAGGTTTAGATACTTCAGTAATATTAAAATGGTTAGATCTACAAGGTTATGAAGTGTATGCTTATGTTGCAGATGTTGGTCAACCGATCGACAAAAAAGAGGTGACAAAGAAAGCGTTTTTATCAGGTGCAAAAGATGTTCTGATAGATGATTTAAAAGATGTATTCGTAAGTGAATTTGTTAATAGATCAATAAAATTCAACGCACTTTATGAAGGCAGATATTATCTTGGAACATCACTTGCAAGACCTATTATAGCTAAAGGTATGGCTGATTATGCGAAAAAAGTTGGTGCAAAATTTTTCTCTCATGGTGCAACTGGCAAAGGAAACGATCAAGTAAGATTTGAACTTACAATAGCTGCTCTTAACCCTAAATTGAAAGTTATAGCTCCTTGGCGTATGCCTGAATTTTTTGAGGTTATCAAAGGTAGACAAGAGGCTATTGATTTTGCTAAACAGCATAAAATACCTATTAAAGCTACAAAAAGTAAACCTTGGTCATCAGATGAAAACTCTCTTCATATATCATTTGAAGCAGGGATCTTAGAAGACCCGAACATTACGCCTCCTGATAATATGTTTGAATATACTCTATCTCCTAAAAAAGCTAAAAGTAAGCCCGATGTGATTACTTTGAGTTTTGAAAAAGGGATAGCTGTTAAATTAAATAATAAAAAAATGTCGCCATCTGAAATTTTGGTAGCGTTAAATAAACTTGGACACGATCATGGTATCGGCAGAATTGATATGGTTGAAAGTAGATACGTTGGAATGAAATCAAGAGGAGTATATGAAACTCCTGGCGGAACAATCCTTATGAATGCGCATAGAGATATGGAATCTATCACACTAGACGGATCTGTGATCAATCTTAAAGAAACTTTAATGCCACGTTTTGCAACTTTGGTTTATAACGGATACTGGTACTCTGAAGAGATGGATTGCTTAAATGCTCTGCTTGAAAAATCTCAAGAATTTGTAACTGGTGAAGTTAGATTAGAGCTATATAGAGGTAACGTAACACCTATCGGAAGAACATCTGAATACTCGTTATACAACATGCAACAAGTATCAATGGACGACGATCAAGGTGCTTATAATCAAGCCGATGCAACAGGATTTATAAGATTGCACAGCTTACCACTGATCGCAACAGCTAGCAGAAGAAAGAAGTAATTATTACTTTTTGACGATTATAATGTAGTAGTTAGTAAAGTATTAGTTACGATTAGTTGATAAAAAACTTAATATTAACGTTTAGTAGATAGTAGTAATGTAAAGTTGAAATGGAGAGATTATATATATGTACTTTCAAGATATAATAATGAATTTGCAAAGATTTTGGGCAGATAATGGTTGTATGATTTTTCAGCCGTACGATGAAGCTGTTGGTGCTGGAACATTTAACCCTGCAACATTTTTAAAATGTTTAGGGCCTGAGCCATGGGATTGTTGTTACGTTGAAAATAGTCGACGTCCAACTGATGGAAGGTATGGAGAAAATCCTAACCGTTTACAACATTACTATCAATTTCAAGTAGTGCTAAAACCGTCGCCACTTGAGATACAAAATCTATATTTAGAGAGTATAAAAATTCTTGGTGTTGATCCATTAGAGCATGATATCCGTTTTGTAGAAGATGATTGGGAGTCGCCAACATTAGGTGCTTGGGGTTTAGGCTGGGAAGTTTGGCTTGATGGAATGGAGATATCGCAATTTACATATTTTCAACAAGCTGGTGGTATAGATCTTTCTCCAGTTACAGGTGAGTTAACTTACGGACTTGAACGTATCGCTATGTACATACAAAAATGTGATTCTGTATATGATCTTGAATGGAACAGCAAACTGCGTTACGGCGATGTTTATCACGAGAACGAAGTACAGTTTTCAAAATATAATTTTGAAGAGGCTGATGTTGCATCATTATTTACAATGTTTGATATTTATGAAAAAGAGTGTACACGACTTACAAATATAGATCTCCCCTTACCTGCTTACGATTTCTGTCTTAAATGCAGTCACACGTTTAATCTTCTTGATGCACGTAGTGCGATATCTGTAACTGAGCGAACTGGATATATTGCAAGAGTTAGAGCACTAGCAAAAGGCGTTGCTGAGAAATATTTAGAGAATAGAGAGAAACTCGGATTTCCATTAATTAAGAAATAATAGTTTGTATAAGTTAGTCAACATGGTTAAGTTGTATGCTAGTTTGTATAAGTTAGTCAACATGGTTAAGTTGTATGCTAGTTGGTATAAGTTAGTCAGTGTAGTAGATTGTAACAATATATCACAATAGCAACTAATAATAGTCACAACAATGTTTATATTAAAACACAAAAAAGTCAGTACACCAATTTCATTCTAAAGGCGTACTGACTTATTTTTATATAGCTACTCAAATATACTTCAACTTAATCTAAATGATTTATCTAACACCCATCTCTAGTTATTTATAATACCTAAATAGAGTTTATAATTTTAGAACTTAAAACGTCAACTTAATCAACAATACTTAATCTTTCTTATCTGTATTAATATCAGTTACAATCATCTTTTCAATAACATGATACCGATCCTTTAACACAAACTTATCAGCTGGTAACAACGCTTTATTAATATAATCTCTAGCCTCAAGGTGCTTACCTTGTGACAAATATATCGTAGCAAAAAGTGCATTAATAATATCTCTGTTGGATATTGAAATTTCTCCAAATCCTACACCTGCATCTATTTTCGTATCTATATCGTTTTTTATATCAGTTGTCTTTTTTATACTATCAAGTAACGTCGTTGCAATACCTGCATAAAATAATGCTTCATCATATCTCTTCTCTACTCTATTAATTTCAGCCATAAGAATAAGTACCGAAACTAAATTATTACTACTATCCTTTTTTTTGTAGTTTTTATCAATACTTTTATTATCATTATTCGCATTACTGCTCTCCATACTCTCATATAGTTCCTTCGCAATACTATACGCATCAGAATACTCTTTATTATAAAACTTACCATACGCAGTTACGATTTGTAATTTTAATTTCACATCTTTATCATTAATATCCGATGACTTAATTATATCTAAGAAACTAACCCAACTGCTATCAACTGATGACGGATTGATAAATATAAAATACTCTAATCGTCTGATAAGTTCATCTAATTTAACATACTCTTTATGATCTAATATTAATGATAACGCCTCACTATAATCTGCTATTGCTGATCTATAAAGTGATACTGTTTCAAAAAGATAGCCTAATCCTAAAAGAGAATCTATAGCTAAATCGTAATGTCCTTTAACGATAGATATGTCGTAACTTCTTCGATAATACAACATACTTTCATCGTAATTTCCTATGCACTGATATATGTATCCCATCACTAAACTTGAAGATGCTTGAATATAATATAGATTTAATTTGTTCGATAAATCGAAACTTTCCTTTAAATAAAAGAGAGCTTTTTCATAATTGTTCTGATAAAAATATGATAAGGCTAATTTATATTTAACTACTAATAAATCATCTGCTGTTAAAAAATCATATGACAAAACGTCTTCATATAAGAGTATTGCACTACTATAATCTTTCTCTATTTTTCTGTTTTCTGCTAACTGTGAAATGATTAAAATTTTACTCGCTTTATCATTTATCTCTTTAGATAGTTTAAGCGAAATTTTAAACCATTGATCACTTTTAGTAATATCATCTAGCTTTCTGTACGACAACGCATTATGTATCGCTAAATTCTGTTTGATATCTTTATTTGCAACTAAATAAAATAGTCGTGAAAATAATTTTACAGCTTCAGCATAATTCTCTTCACCGTAGTAACCATACACTTTCTCTACATCAGCTGTGAAATCATCTAAACTATTTTCTGCAAGTAACGGGGTCGAAAATAGAAAAAAGAAAATCGACAGGTATAACATTGTATTGCTCTTAATCATTGTATGGAGACATCCTCTCAAAAGACGCATCTTTAGCTATATTTTGTAAATATAAAAGTAAGTCATCATCATCAACAATAGATGTAAAATATTTAGCCACAACTCTATTGTCATCAACGTAACATAACTCTAAACGCTCTAATCCATACTCGTTTGAGATCAGCTGAGAGATATCATAAATATCACAACTACTATCTGAGGCTGGAAGCATCGTTGCATTAAATGATAGTAGTGCTGAGTTTAAAATTGCTCTGTCCTCTACTCCTGACACTGCAATCAATTTCATGATTTCCTCCGACTGTAACCTTGATATAAATTCGTTCGCTTGATCAAGCCCTCTAAGTCCTGCTGAACCTATATAATCTAATCCAACAACTTCATTTTTTTCAACACCTCTACCTGTGAAGTAGCAGTATCCTAGATAATATTCTGCTTCAACATTTCCACTTTCTACAGCTTTTTTAAATGTTCTAAATGCAGATGTATAATCTTTTTTTGTTCCAAGTCCAAATAACTGTGCTTTTGCTATTTCAACCTCTGCTGGTAAACTTCCCATAATTCTAGCTCTATTTAGTAACGCTATGCCTTCACTACTTAGAACTTCATAATTTCCTGTTAAAAATATCTTGCCGACATTATATAAAATTTCTGGATCATCACTCTCTGTTGATCGCAGTAACCATCTTACACCAGTTTCGTAACTGCCTCTCTCAAGTAGTAGAAATCCTAAAAGATATTGTGCTTCAAAATTTGAATTACTAGCAATCGCTATTAAATACTCTGAAGCCTCCTCAGCTCTACCCTCTGTTAATAATGAGTTAAAATGTTCACGCCATCTTGTGTTATGTATAGCTCCTGTTGAACCACGTTTTGGAAATGGAGAGATTAACTCTCTGTTACCTATAGTTGTTGCCGTGTCATCTATATATTGCACAAAATCATTGTACCCTGCAGTTCTTAATAATATCTCTGCTGATGTACCGTATATATTTTCTAATGCTGGATCTGCTCCTGCTGTTAAGAGCAATGAAACAATCCCTCTATAACTATTAACCATAGCCGATAAAAGTGCCGAATAACCGTAATTGTTTAACGCATTAATTGAGGCTTTCTGCTCGATTAAATATCTAACAATTTCTTGATACCCATTATCACTTGCAACAATCAAAGCAGTGTTGCCAAGAATATCTCGTGCATCAACATACGCACCTCTTGATAAAGCTTCTCGAATACCTCGTGAATCGCCCCTTGATGCAGCCTCTAAAAGAGCTCTATCCGCCATAGGATCGATAGCATATACATTGATACTGGAGAATAACACTATCAATAAAAAATATAATGCTTTTATCCTTAGTAAACGTTTTATCATAAATAGAACCCCTTTAATAACATTTATCTAACGTAACCAGATGAATGATCTGATGTAATTTATTCAACTAACTTAACCGAACAACTTCGCATAAATTAGATTAATCACATAACTAACTTGTAAACTATTAACATAATTTTAGTAAATCATACTTGCTCTACTAACTTAATAACTTTAGTTAATGGTTAGCCAACTTGCACAACCTATCAAACTTGCTCTACTAACTTAGTAACTTTAGTTAATGTTAGCCAACTTGCACAACCTATCAAACTTGCTCTACTAACTTAATAACTTTAGTTAATGGTTAGCCAACTTGCACAACCT
>CAMRCY010000064.1 GCA_947041165.1 uncultured Deferribacteraceae bacterium
ATCTTGTTATAACTGGTTTGCAAACTTGCAACTTGATACTCTTAATAAATATTCACAACTAGTTCATAAACTTGCAACTTGGTGTTGCGATATAGAGATAATAAAAATCAATCTTGTTATAACTGGTTTGCAAACTTGCAACTTGATACTCTTAATAAATATTCATAACTGGTTCATAAACTTGTAACTTGATACTCGTAATAAATATTCACAACTAGTTCACAAACTTGCAACTTGATACTCTTAATAAATATTCATAACTGGTTCGCAACTTGCAACTATGCCATTATCTAAATTCACCCTCTTTTATTGCAAGCAGAAGGTTCTCGTTAAGCAGTAAAAAGCATTAAAATAACTAGATCTTTTTAATCGGCATAAAAGTTTTAGTAAATGGTAGATTTTGTAATTGGCTATCGATATAATCTCTGCCAAAAGCTATTCTTCCGTTATTATAATTATTTGGAAGCACAACCTCTAATGAGCCTGCTGGATCTTCAATATCTATAAAAACTTCTTTAACAATTTCGCCTTCATTATTATATATAGTTAAATTTAAGCCCTCAAGATTTTTAGCATTCATATAAGAAGCAATCATAAACCCTATAACGAGAACTGTTGCTATATACCAATACTTCATATATTCTCCACCAAAAAAACGTGTTACACTTCGTATATTCATAAAACTAATCTCCCTTACTCAAATCAAATCTATATATTTTTCTAAACTTTTATAATATAAATAAACCCTACACTACAATAACAGCTATCTATTTAATATGTTCTCTAATACCTGCAATAACATCTTCAAGCTCATCTAATTTCACCATACTGCTACCATCTGATAACGCTTTATATGGATCAGGGTGAGTTTCTAAAAAGAATCCTCTCACACCGATTGCAGCAGCAGCTTTAGACAGATATGGAACATATTGTGGATCGCCTCCTGATACTCCATTTAATGCAGACGGTCGCTGTGTTGAATGAGTTACATCGAAAACAATCGGAAGGTTATATTTTTGCATATCTATCATATTTCTAAAATCTACAACCAGATTATTATAACCGAACATCGTGCCTCTTTCAGTCAATAATACTTGATCGTTTCCAGTTGATAAAACTTTCTCGATAGGATACTCCATATCATCGCCCGACATAAATTGAGCTTTTTTAATATTCACAATTTTACCAGTGTTTGCAGCAGATAAAAGCAGATCCGTTTGTCTTGCTAAAAAGGCTGGTATCTGAAGAATATCTGCATAGATAAGTTTCTCTGCATGGCTACATTCATGAATATCTGTAAGCACAGGAAGATCGAACTCTTTCTTTATATCTTTATAAAGATTGTTCGCTTCATCGATAGAAACTCCACGATATGAGTTTATTGAACTTCTGTTAGCTTTATCAAAAGATGCTTTAAATATATATGTGAAACCGTATTTTTCTGCAATTTCTTTAACTTTTTTTGCAATTGTAAAACATATCTCATTTGATTCAATCACACACGGCCCAGCGATCAAAAATGGTTTCGCCTTTAAGTCATTAAATAATTTACTCAATATACCCTCAACTTGCTATAATATAATGCGTTCTACTCTTTTATAAACTGTAGGCAGATAGAAAATCATACCCATTAAATATAAAAGAAATATATTATATTTGAAGTAGCGAGTAAAGTAAATAGATTAATAATCGTATAGACAATGATGAACTGTATCCATTTTTAAAGATGTGATTTGATTGCGATTTTGTATCTCATAAAATTGAGCATAAATATAGCCGACCCTAACACTACAGGGGCCGGCTTGACACGAGAACTCTCTCTAAAGCGAGGTTATTCCTCTACTCTGCTTACTATCTAAGCAATCCATATGCCAAACCTTCTCAATTTCTAAATAAAATCTAACTTTTAACGATATTTCTGAAAAATTGCGATTAACACCTAAATATATGTCATTGATTGAATAATTATACCTTATCTATATCAGCTAAAACAATATTATAATCAGACGATTAAAGACGATAACTAGAGATATGATTATTATATGATAAAATTTTCCTACCAAAGCCAGAAACTACCCTCTAATTAAACAATCTTATAAGAGTTACACCGAAAAGTATTATTAAACATGCTATTAAACGGCGTACGCCTGAGCTTTCTTTAAAGAAAAACACACCTATTAGCAATCCAAATAACGCTGAAACTTGTCTTACAGCTGCTGCGTACGAAATTTCTATATCTACAAGCCCTATCCTAAATGCAGCCGTTGATGCATAAACTATGATACCAGCAGCGATTACGAGTTTCCACTCTATTTTGCTATGTTCTTCTTTTCTATATATAATTGTTACAAATATCCATGAGAAAACCATTGAAAAGAATGTCATCCAATAAATGTATGTTAATGGATTAAACTCCGACACACCTAATTTATCTGCTAATGCACCAAACGAGTATACCCAGGCAGCAAGCAGTGCGTATAAAACAGCTTTAACTGCAAGTTTATTACTTCCTCTAGTGCTGTTCATAAATATACAACCACCGACAATCAGCAATATTCCAACAAATCCTATCGCTGATATCCGTTCACCCAAAAACAGATATGCCCATATAACAATAAATAATGGTGCAGCCGTTGTTATAGGGTATACAAGCGATACATCTCCATACTTATACGCTGTTGCTGTAAAAAGTTGATACATAGAGAAGAAAAATGCTGAGATAATAGGTAGATACATTTTATTGATATCAACAAGTAGCAAATTTCTATCATAGATAAGCATGAAGATAGTTCCTGCAACAGTCGCAACAGTTAGCATATATTTTGTTGATTGAGTCTTATTCTTAGACATCTTAATTAATACATTCCAAGATGCATGGAAGAAAGCTGAAAGCACTATTATTTCAAATGAATAGTTCATTGAGGTATCCTTAAATGTTTTATATGTTTCACTTAATGAAAAAAGCATTAAACACAGTCGCAACTATATATCGGCTTAATTGTACTACTCTACTCTAACCTATACTAATAACTATCTAACCAGAACTACCTAGGTAAAATAATATATTAAGTTATGCTAAGATTGTAATATAACATTCTACAAAAAGATATAGAAATAAATGAACCTTGATATGTAATAATTTTCTTTTTAAATTTTATAATTATGATATAGTTTTATAAATACATTGTAACCATTTCATATTTTTATAGACTAATTCATTGTAGGCATAATTTATCTACTTCTAATATATATCAAATCTTAGAGCATTTTGTAATAATAGATAGAGATATCTACGATTACGTAAGATCAACTCTAATCTATTAATTGATAAGAGTGTTTACAAGAGAGAAAATTAAGTATGAATAATTCATTCAGTATAAAGAGATCTATTGATCTTTTTATGTGAACGATATATCATCTAATCTTGTCTATTATTCTATATGTTTAGGTAAAAAGGGAGATCTATGAATATCTTAATAAAAACATTAACTGTGGTATCGTTAATAATATTAACATCTGTAACCTCGATATACGCTCAAGTTAATGCTAAAAAAACAATTGTTACGGTAATGAAACCATATAAAGGATTTACAGAACCAACTGTTGAATTAACAGGATCAGCATTCTTTTCTATATCATCAGGAGTTGCAGCTGAAAGTGCTGGAAAAGTTAAACAGATATTTGTTCGAGAGGGAGATTCTGTTAAGAGAAATGATCAACTTGTTCAACTTGATGATGAAATAATCTCTTACTCACTAGAGATCGCTAAAGCTACAACGAACATGGCAAAAAGTAATCTCGATCAAGCCTTTAAAGATTATGATAGAAACAAAAACCTATACACTAAAAAAGCAGTAGCATTATCTGTTTTTGAAGATTATGAAACGAAATATGCTAATGCACAAAATGAGTATCAATCTTCACTTGCTAGTCTAAGCAAACTTGAAACTGAGAAAAATAAAATGCTTGTCAAATCTCCTATCGCAGGAACAATCACTAGTAAAGATGTTGAAGTTGGCGAGTGGGTAACAGTTGGAGGACTTGTAGCAACAGTTGCATCTAATAGCTATGAGGCAAGAATTTCGCTACCTGAAAGAGTTCTACCATTTGTGAGAGTTGGTGGTAAGATAACTCTTATATCTAACAATAAAGAGTATAGTGGTAAAGTGTTGTCAATAAACAAAAAAGGTAATCTAGCAACTAGAACATTTGAATCAAGAATATCTTTAGGAAGTGGTGCTTTATTAAGAGAAGGAATTATTATCACAGCACGCATTCCATCAGGAAAACCTGTGCCAGCATTATTTGTTAAGCGTGATGCTGTGTTAACGGTTAACTTCTCTAAAGGTGTATATGTTGAATCAGGTGGCGTAGCTAGGTTTGTACCAGTTAACGTTATCGGTTACAAAGGCAAAGATATCGGTATCAAAGGTGATATCACTATTAAGGACAATGTGATCTTAAATGGAAATAATAGAATTCGTAACGGTTCAAATGTTACGATAAGCAGTAAATAACAATGAATATATTTACGGCAAAAAAATATAATAAAAGTTATGGTAGATAATAATGAATAAATTCTCGTTAAAAAATACAATTAAAAGTTATGGTAAATATTAATGATTAAATTTGCGTTAGAAAATCCGATAAAAGTTTTTGTTGGAGTATTATTTATTGTTATCTTCGGATTAACAACATTAAAAAGTATGCCGTATAGACTTATACCTCCGATCGAGTATCCACAAGTATCTGTCACAACCAGATGGAGTGGTGCAACTCCGTATGATATGGAAAAAGAGATCGTCGATCCTCAAGAGAGAAAACTTAGAACGATCCCAGGGCTTGTAGATATTGAATCTATCGCATCTAACGGCTTTGCAAGAGTTAATATGTTGTTTGATATCGAAGAAGATATCGATGATGCTATGCTACAAGTTTTAAATAAGTTAAACGAAGTTAGAAGTTATCCTGACGATGTCGATAACCCTACTATTAAAGCTGCGAACTCTGATGACTCCCCTTCTGTTATGATGATGATTTTACCTACTGACAACTATACAAGTATAGATCAGTTTGGATCATATGTTGCAGAGGTTGTTCGTCCTTATTTTGACAGAATTGATGGTGTGTCTGATATCTCTATATCAGGTGGATTAAATAAAGAGATCCATATAAAATTAGATCCAAATATCTTGGCTGTATATAGATTAACTGTTGGTGATGTAGCTCGTATATTAGAAGATGAAAATATTACGATCTCAGCTGGAACTGTTGATCTTGGCGAAAGAGAATTTAGAGTATTAACTGAAGGTGAAATTCAAACTCCTGAAGATCTTCAAGAGATTGTTGTCATATCTGATGGTAACTCAAGAGTTAAGTTTGGCGATATTGCAGATATCAGTTTCGGATATTCTAAGAGAACTTTCACAAGTAATTATAATGGTATGAACGGTATATTCGTAGGTATTATCGCTGAAGCAAATACCGATGTTCTTGCACTTACTAAAAAAGTTAGAGAAACTGTAGCCGTATTAAATGACGGTATCTTACAAGATCAACATTTAAAAATAGAGTGGCTTTCAGATCAAGAAGATTATATTCTTGACGCTCTTGCTCTCGTACAATCAAATATATTAGTAGGATCTGTGCTTGCAATATTAGTGCTATTAATATTTCTAAGAAGTGTTAGATCAACACTCGTAATAGCAGTCACAATCCCAATATCTATAATCGGAACATTTTTTATATTAGGATTATTTGGAAGAAGTTTAAATGTAACATCTCTTGCAGGGATCGCTTTCTGCGTAGGGATGTTGATAGATAACTCTATTGTAGTGTTAGAG
>CAMRCY010000065.1 GCA_947041165.1 uncultured Deferribacteraceae bacterium
TTATGACGAAGCCTCTTAATGGTGCAAACTATGAGTATGTAGGACATGCTTATTTAAATCAACTGAACATAAAACCTGCTGGTGGACGAAGAAAACCGTTACCTGATATTTTGAAGTAATTGAAAACAGTAACGTAGTATAGATATAAGTATCGTTTAGTAACTATAATTATTGATTACTGAACCGTAACACAGAACAAAAAATAAATAACAAGCAATAAGTTTTATAATTGAGCCACTCTACTTTGGGTGGCTCTTTATTTATCTATTTTTAATTTATAGATAATAATTATCATAAGTTAATAAATATTTTATTTTTTAATATAAATATAATTAACATGAAATTAATGTTTTTTAACATTTAACTATTTACATATAGTGACGGTAGATTATAATAAGAAGAAATGTAGAAGGTGATAATTTAACTTTGTTGATATTTTAAAGTAGTCTAAGTTTATTATGGATGCACCCTGTTGTATTACGTTAAAAAATTTATGGAGATTATCATGAAAAAAATCTTACTTTTAATATCGGTGCTAGTGATAAGTAGTGGGTGTCAAAAAGCCCCAACAGAAGGAGTTAAATACGAAATCAGAAACGACCCTATCTGGAATGGCAATGCTTTTATATCTTTGGGTTTAAGTTATCAACTACCAGTTCATCGTACTAAAGATTTTCTTGGTACATTATTATTATATTTCACTAATCCGGAGTTAAGAAGTTATCATTTTTTTGAGATTATTTATGAAGAAAGTAACACTATTTTTGATATATATTTTGGTGATAACGCACAGATAACGGTTAGTGATAATGTTAATTATAACGGCAGTGTAACTGATCCGAAGGATGATAACTATTACACAACTATTGTAACTATAGCTGACTCACTACCAGTGATAGAAGATACAACACAACTTCACTTACGTCAAGATCTAGAGCCAACTACAACGATTAGCCTTATGATTAAGGCAAAGCCTTATAAGGTGACTGATTACGAGTATGTAGGACATACTGTTCTAAATGAAATAGTTGTTACAGAGGGAGCATTAGGCTATGCAAGACCTCTACCTGATATTTTGAAGTAAGTAAAAGCAGTAACACAGTATAGACACATGTATCGTTTAGTAACTCTAATTATTGATTTACTAAACCGTAACACAGAACAAAAAATAAATAACAAGCAATAAGTTTTATAATTGAGCCACCCTACTTTTGGGTGGTTCTTTTTTTTTATCAGTTTTTATTTTATCTACAACAACTATTCTAAATCAATAAATGTTTTTACATAATTTTATATTTTATATTAGAATAATTTTAAATAGATTATTTCTATATCTATGCACTATGTTATAACAAATATAGCTTATACCATATATATAGCTAACAGCATGTAATTGTCAGTAAGTTTACTGTTAAAATAATGTATACTCCTTATAAAAACATATATAGATTAATCTAAATCTTTTAACATAAATATAACTAATCTATAATTATTTTTTCAAACTTTTTACCGTTTACATAAGATCATTTTAAGTTATAATATAATAAGATGTAAAAGGTGATAATTTAACTTTGTTGATATTTTAAAGTAGTCTAAGTTTATTATGGATGCACCCTGTTGTATTATGTTAAAAAATTTATGGAGAGTTTTAAATGAAAAAATTTCTGCTTTTAATATCTGTGTTAATTATGAGTAGCGTATGTTGTTTAGGTTGTGAGGAAGTGTCAACGGAGTCTCGATATGAACTAAGAGGCGATTATGAAACAAATAAGTTTGCAGGTATAATTCTTCGTGTAGATTATCAACTACCAGAGCATCGTACTAAAGATTTTCTTGAAACAATACTAATCATTATGTCAAAACCTGAATTATATAATAAAGCAGGTATTAGTATCGGATTTAAAGAAGATAATGGAACAAGACTTTATTCTAGCCCTAGTAGCCCGACTCAAGCAACTGTTGATAATAACAGCAATTATAGTATAGATGCAACTGATCTGAAAAACTCCAACTACTATACTCATGTCATAAGTTATGACAACATAATATCAGAGGGAAAGGAAGTTGTGCAACTTTATTTACGTCAAACTTTAGAACAGCCTACAACAATCAGTTTTATGACTATGAAGAAATCTCGTGATGCTACTAATTATACTTATGTAGGGAATACTTTGGTAAACGAAATGACGACAATCCATGCTGAATCACAACAACCGTTACCTGATATTTTGAAGTAGTTTAAGTAGTAGTGTAGTATAGATACAAGTATCGTTTAGTAATTTTAATAGTTGATTTACTAAACCGTAACAAATAATCAAAAATAAACAATAAGTTTTATAAAAAAAGCCACCCTATTTTGGGTGGTTTCTTATTAATATAGAAAATATTTTAATATTATTTATAATCATATTAAACAACTCACTTATAATATAATATTACTGAGTTGCTCCTAAACTTTCTAAAAATTCCATAACAGCTATTTGACCGTTGTCGGATGCGAACATTAAAGCTGTGTAACCACCACTCGTCTCAGTATGGATATCTGAACCCTGTTTCACAAGATATTTAACAGTATCTAAATGTCCACCACTTGAGGCTTGCATTAATGCTGTAACACCATTATTAGTTGTAATTTTAATCGAAGCTCCACTATTTATAAGAAGTTCAACAATATCTTTCTTGCCAACTCCTGTTGCAGAAATCAACCCTGTATAACCATCATAACTTTGAGCATTAACATCTGCTCCTTGTTTGATAAGATAACGCACAATATCAATTCCAGTATCTGAACTACTCACCACTGCAAAATATAGAGCCGTATTACCATCTTTATTTTTAGCATGAACATCTGCTCCATTATCTATTAGAAGTTTTGCAATCTCTAACTTTCTAACCTGCATTAAAGCTGTATAACCATATTTAATTTTAACATTTACATCGGCTCCATGCTTTATTAATATTTTTGTAATATCGAAATTTCCTTTATGTACTGCATGCATTAAAGCTGTAAATCCGTTACTACCTTTAGTTGGTATAGTGTTCACATCTACACCTTTTTTTACTAAATATTTAACTACTTTTAAATGTCCTTCTGAAGAGGCATATACAAGCGGAAGTGTTCCAAAATTGCCTTTAATATTAGCACCCTCTTTAATTAAATATTGAACTATATCTAACTTTCCAGAAACAGCTGCAAACGCTAACGCTGTTCGATCTTCATTATCCTTAGCATTAATATCTGCACCTTGTTTAACTAAAGATTTAACCTGTTGTAAATCACCACTCTTTGGCATCTCTATCAACTCTCTATCTAAACGACTATTTGCACTTACATCTAAAACCGTTACAAATAAAAATGATAAAACTGAAAACATCAACAGAGCAAAAACTTTTAACTTATTTAAACTCAACCTCATAACTCTCCATAATTGCACATCTATTTTATTTACTTTTTGCACCTTTACTTTTTAGATATTCAACAATTTCTATGTGTCCATTTGCTTCTGCAAAACTTAATGAGGTTTCTTTTTGATTGTTTTTAAGATTAATATCAGCCCCTCTTTCAACTAAGATTTTAACAATCTCTAACCTGCCATCAAACGACGCATTCATAAGTGTTGTGTATCCTTCTTTGCTCTTAATATCAACATTTGCACCTGACTTAATTAAAAAAATTATTACATCTTTTTGATCGTATAAACCTGCTAATATCAATGAGGTAAACCCATCTTTAATCTCTTGAGCATTTACATCTGCACCATTTTCTACTAAATACTTAACCATATCAAGAGAGCCTCTTTTTGATGCTAATATAAGTGATGTATAACCATCGTTATCAGCAATATTAATATCTGCTCCTAATTCAATCAGTAAGTTTACTGTTTTATAATCACCATTAAATGTGGCTGTAAACAACGGTGCAAATCCTGAGTTATCCTTCGCATTTACATCAGCTCCTGATTTAATTAAAAGTTTAATAATCTTTTCATCACCACGATAAGCAACCATCATTAACGCTGTAATATTCTTATTGTTTTTAAGATTAACGTCTGCTCCTAAATCTATCAAATCTTTAACAACTTTATATTTACCAAGACTTGAAGCGATTATTAAAGCCGTCACTCCTGCACTGTTTTTACCGTTTACATCCATTCCTGACTTAACTAAAAAACGTACAATCTCTGACCGTCCATAACCTGATGCTATCATTAATGTTGTTAAATTATCACTGTTAATAGAGTTAATATCTGCTCCTGCTTTTATCAAAGATTTCACTTCATCAATCATACCTTTCTCTATTGATTTAAAAAGTTTTTCATTCAAATCTTCTTTTGCACTAACAATATCTACTATTATAAATGAGAATAAAAACATACAAATTACTGATAAACTAAAAACTCTCAAACGGTTAAGAATTAACATCCTAAAACCTCTTTATTGCTACTATTATTTTAAATAAAACCAATTATATGAAAGTTGTTAACTGATGTTATTTTGCACCTTTCTTTTTCAAAAACTCTATAACTGATGGAACACCTTCATAATAATATAACTCCTCTTCACTTGCTCCTGCAAGCGTTTTTTGTGCTAATGTAAGTGCTGTTAAACCTTTATTATTCTTAGCATTCATATCCGCACCTTTTGAAATATAAAGTGAAACTGCTGCTAAGTTTCCATTTCTTGCCGCATTCATTAATGCCGTTTCATTATCATTACTAAGAGCGTGAATATCTGCTCCTGCTTTCACTAAATAACGGATAACATCCATGTTGTCATCAATCCCTTCTATACACACTGAGCCTGCCATTAAAGCTGTATACCCTGTTTTAATTTTTAAATTAACGTCTGCTCCTGCTGTTACTAATATCTTTACAATATCAAATGAGCCTTCACTTGATGCCCACATAAGTACTGTTAAACCTTCATCAACTGGCACCCTATTAACATTAACACCTGCATCAATTAACGCTTTCACATAATCTGTCCTACGACCAAATACTGCTGATTGGAGTGCCGCATAAGCAGACTTACCTTTAATATCAGCACCTGATTTTAGTAAGATATTTAACACCTCTAACGTGCCATATTCAGAAGCCCATTTCAATGCTGTTTCCTCGTTTTCATCTTTAGCATTAACATCTGCTCCTGACTTGATTAGTAGTTTCACTATCTCTATGTTTCCATCTTGTGAAGCCAACATTAATGATGTTTTTCCACGTTGATTAACTGCCTCAATATTTATTCCTGACTTGATTAAAAACTCAACTACGTCTACATGTCCGTTAGTTGAAGCCAGTATCAATCCTGTATCACCATTATCATAGACAGTATTAATATCAACTCCCTGTTTTAGAAGAGATTTAACTTTATCTAAATCGCCTTTACTTGACGCATTTA
>CAMRCY010000066.1 GCA_947041165.1 uncultured Deferribacteraceae bacterium
CATTTCAAACAACAACTCATAAGATACACTCGATTAGTTAATCGTACCCTCTCAACCCAACTCATAAAAACCCCCATACTCAGCTATTATAATACTCTAAAAATAAAGCATAATTATAAATCACCTAAATTATTGTTGAACTCTAAAACCGTTGATAAAAGAAGCAGATACGTTTAAATAAATCAAACATATTTCAAATAGTTGATATTAACACGCAAAATAATTTATGATATCTTTAACGATAGATGGTAGTGAATAAGAGTGATTGAGTCAAATGGATCTACAAATAAGTAAGTTTTTTTTGTAAAAATAAAAATTATTTCTCAAAATACTAAATAATTTATAATTTAATTACCTCTAATAAAGTTAATAGATTACCTGATTGCATGAGAAAATATTGAGAATACATTCTTTTTTTTTGAATACTATTTTGGAAATTTAGAAATCTTCACTATTCTCATAGCATTAAAATACCTGTTTGATATTGATTTAAGGATATATTTATTGCAAATATATCAGTTTTTTAGATATGTTTTATAACAGAAAATTAAGACATGTTAAATGCTTTTTAATCAGCGTTTCTTAATAGTACTAAATTATCAGTTTAGTATATATGAGATGTTTAAAAGATAATATCATTATTTATATGAACTTATATATGCTTTTTTTTGCAAAGGTTGTGAGTTTATACTATTTTAAATAAAAATTATTACTCTGCTTAAAAAGATATATACATTGTAAGTATATGATAAATAATATATTTTAGTTATTGGTTTTAATGATATACTTAGTTGTCCATAAATTGAAAGAACTTGTTATTGAACAGGGTGGTAGATGGGGTGATAAGTAGATAATGGACTACTTTTTCACAACTTCTTTTTTTTGAAACAGTTGACAAGGCTCTCCAGAGTTTTTAAAGACCTCTCTAGATGGAATATTTTTAGATTTAAATCCAAAAACCTTGCAAGAATATGGATGACCTGGTTGCCATGTGATCATAAGGTGAATACATTTAAAACAGTTTATTTTTGCTATATCTATGACATGCTCCTTATCATATTTTATGATAATAGGTTTTAATATAAATATCAAGTAATATCAATTAAGTAAGTATATTTTTAGTAAACATACAGATATATGTATATATAGTATTCAAACTGTGCTATACTGCATGATATTAGATATTACAGGTATAAAATGATAAGTTCAAAATTAAAAAGTCTCATTGCAAGTAGAAATATTGTACAAAAAGATATGGCAATAGCATTAGGAATATCTCCATCAAGGTTATCCAACTATATAACTGGGAAGCGAGAGCCTAGTCATATGATGTTGATAATGGTTGCTAAGTATTTGCAAATTGATGTGAATTATTTTACCCATAACGGTTTTGATAAGAGTTATTTAGATAGTGGTGTTACAAGTCTAGGTGCTGCTCATAAGCAAGAGCCTCCATTTTCAACAATTTGTGAAAGAAATAGCAGTAATGATACGATATCAATTCCTCTTCAAAGTATGTCTGGCAAAAAAACTGATATTCCTTACAGAAAGATGTCTTTTCCATCTGTATTGTTTAATGGAATTGAAGATATTTCTGCATTGAAAGTTTTTATATGTGCGGCGGATAATTTTTTTGATTCTCTTCAAAAGGATGATTTAATTATAGCAGCTAGAAGCGATTCTGTTAAGTTAGAAAATTTTGATAAAATAATTATTCATGGTAGATACAGCAAGGTGTTCTATTACTTCCAAGAAGAAAAAATGAAATTATTGATTGATAGAAAATCACCTAAGAACAATATAAAAATAAGTGATGAAGATTTGTCAGAATATTTTAAAGTGTTGTTTGTAGTTAAACATTATTAAAACCTCAAACTGTTAAAATATTGTAGTATTAAAATCTTAGTGAATTAAATTTTATTAAGTTTTAATATGTTACAAGTTTAGCATGCTCAAATATTTGTACGCTCTTATATATGGCAGATGGATTTGTGCTAAATATAAGATATGTAATTGATAGAGAATATTTATACAGTACGAAGTCGTAATATAAATTAATTGAATTTTAGGTTGATCGACAATATCTATACAATAATAAATCATAAAACAAACTAGTTATATTACAATTGATTAAGAGTGTCGAGGCAGTAAGAAGTCACGATATAGATTGATGGTGTTATAAGTTAGTTAAGATATCTATAGTTGCGGTTAAAATATTTTTAGTAATAACATCTGGTTTTACTTTAAATTTATCAATATCATTTTGTATACTTCCTTTCCCATATCCAGTTTCGACGAGATAAGTTTTTGCATTGACTGTTTTTCCAGCTGTTATATCTGATTCTTTATCACCTATAAAATACATTTTATTTTTATCTATAGGTAGATCGTTCATCGCAGTTATGAGCATTCCTGCTTTTGGTTTTCTACAATCACAATCAACTTTATATCTTTCATCTTTAGAGCTTATATCATGTGGACAGAAATAAAGTCCATCAATTTTTGCACCTTGCACAGCAAGTTCGTGATACATTTTTTCATGTAATAAATTGAGTGTATCAACATCAAAAAAACCTCTACCGATACCTGATTGATTTGTGATAATCACAACAAGAAAGTTGTGTAAGTTAAGCAATCTTATAGCTTCTGCTGCGAACGGATAAATCTGAAAACTATCTATATGATTAATATATCCAGCATCAAAATTTATCGTACCATCTCTATCTAAAAATACTGTTGGTTGTAGGTTATTATTCATGTTAAGTATATTACTCCTTAATAATGTTTTGTATCGTATCTATAACTTTATTTATCACGCTACTATTTATTGTATCAATCTTTTCAAAAAATGATATAAAATTTAGGTTTTTATGTTTATCATTTAATGCGAGCCATCTATCAATTTCAACATCTGTTTCTAAATAATCTATTAATGAATATTCATCAGCGATAACTTGTACTTCTTTAAAGTTGTATAAGTGTTTTCCTGTGGCTACGGTTTTAGAAAATTGTAAAGCTTCATAAATATTATGTCCACCGATATCTACAATGCTTCCACCGATAAATATTTTTGATGCATTTATATATAGTGGCTCAAGCATACCAAGTTTATCTATAACTATCACATCTGTATTTATGTCTATGTTTGAAAACAGTGATGATGTTAGGTTGAGAGATAACGCTAAGTCGTTGATGCTTGGTGATCTATTTATGTGTCGTGGTGCGATTATAAGTTTATCAAATTTATCTCTATTTCTTTTAAATGCTTTAATGAATATTTCTTCTTCATTACTATGAGTGCTTGCGATTAGAATATAGTTGCTGTTAGGTATGTTTTCAACTGGTTTGATTTCATCAATATTTTTACGTTTCTGAAATTTTATATTTCCTAAAGCTATTGTTTTAATAGTTGAATTCAGTGAATCAATTTTATTTTTATCTTCGTTAGATTTAGCAAAAATAAATGTAAATTGTTTTAGAAGATATGCAAAGAACGGTTTAAAAAAATAATATGTATTGAATGTTTTATCAGATATTCTTGCGTTAATCATTATTAGTTTAGTATATCTTGCAAAGGTTACAATCATGTTTGGCCAAAGCTCGGTATCGACTATAAACGAAATTTTTATGTTAAGTTTTTTGATAATTCTTCTGATTGCGATTTTATTTTCTATCGGTATGAGAAATGCATAATCTGCTTTAATTTCATTTATTGCGATATCTCTACCAGTTGTTGTCATCGTAGAAATAGCGATATTGATGTTGCTGTTTCTATCTCTTATTTCGGTGATGAGATTGTGTATACTTCTAACTTCACCAACTGATGCTGCGTGGAAGAGTATTGTGATATTTTTATTATCGCTAGTTTTCTGTAGTTTTATAAATCCTAATCTTTCTGAAAAGTGTTGAGCCTTGCCTTTAAAATAGAGGACGATATATCCGATCGGCACCCATAGAGGAGCTGATATGACGAGCAATATATTATATAAGATTAGGAGAAGTTTCATTTGTAAAATCCAGCATAAATTTTTCTAATTTTTGTCTATCGTTTTCGATACTTTCTTTAGTTGTATCAATTGATAGGTATATCGGTTTGCTATAATATACATCAACTTTCGTAAAAGGTAGTGGGAGAATAAATCTATCCCAACTATTAAATCTTTTAAATCTTCGAGGTTTTATAGTTGCGACAATTATCACGTTGTCGAGTTTTTTAGCGATGAATACAGCACCACTTCTAACAATATGTCTAGGCCCTATCGGTCCATCGACAGTTATTGCAAATGTAGTTCCGATTTCTTTTGTAGTTTTAATAGCGTTAAGTGCAGCTTTTACACCACCTTTAAAAGTTGATCCTCTTACGATATTATATTTCCATTTTTTAAACACATGTGCGGCGATGTCACCATCTTTAGAATCTGATGCGATACTGACAACATTTTCATTTCTATGCAGAAATGCACATGGCAAAAATTGATCATGCCACATAGCAAAAACTGGTTTCATACCTTGCTTTAATAGAGCGAGGTAATTTTCATCAAGATTGTGTTGTGTGTATCGCCATGATTTACAGTAAATATTCAGTATCGTAGTTGCAAAAGATATGATTAATTTATTTAGTGTTATCAACAATGTCCTCATTCATGAAAAGTATATTTATTATTCATTCTATCTATGAAAATGTCAATAAGAATAATAGATGAAAAAATCAGAGTATCTAGGTGTAGAGGTTGGTGAATTATCTAAAAGTAGGTAGTGTATATATTTATGTTTATTGATCTAGTGTTGTAAATTATTTGTAGCATTGTTTCGTTAGAATAATTGATATGTAATTAATTTAATTGATCTAGAGTAGATAGGTGTAAAGTTAAAGGAAACTACTTGATAAAGAGATGAGTTGTTTGCAGTTTCTGTACAACAACTGGTATAATAACAGAGGCAACTTGTTGTGGTATTTATTTATATAGTTGTAAAATAATGAGATGTTATGTTGTGGTATTTATTTATGTAGTTGTAAAATAATGAGATGTTATGTTGTGGTATTTATTTATATAGTCGTAAAGTAATGAGATGTTGTGTTGTGAATATTTATTTATATAGTTGTAAAGTAATGAGATGTTGTGTTGTGGTATTTATTTATATAGTTGTAAAGTAATGAGATGTTGTTTTGTGGATATTTATTTATATAGTTGTAAAGTAATGAGATGTTATGTTGTGGTATTTATTTATATAGTCGTAAAGTAATGAGATGT
>CAMRCY010000067.1 GCA_947041165.1 uncultured Deferribacteraceae bacterium
ACACATCAACTATGTTCTCACGTCAACCAAGTTCTCACATCAACTAAGTTCTCACGTCAACTATGTTCTCACGTCAACCAAGTTCACACATCAACTATGCTCTCACGTCAACTATGTTCTCACGTCAACCAAGTTCACACATCAACTATGTTCTCACGTCAACCAAGTTCTCACATCAACTAAGTTCTCACATCAACTAAGTTCACACATCAACTATGCTCACACATCAACTAAGTTCACACATCAACTATGCTCACACATCAATTATGCTCACACATCAACTAAGTTCACACATCAACTATGCTCTCACATCAACTAAGTTCTCACATCAACTAAACTTATGTCATTCATAGACTCTAGCACCTAAGCTATGTTTTGATATATTAATTCATGCCGTTTGGATCAAAAGGAGAAACCCATCCATCTTTAGGTTTAGCTTCACAAAATTGTATATCAAGATACTCTTTACTCTCATCACTTGTGATACTCCCAACACTTTCCATCGTTGAAACCACAACCATTTGAGATACAGCATCTCCTATCATATATTGAGCAGACTCAAATCCTGCTGGATCAGCTTTATACAATATTTCTAGATTACTATTAAATTTAATAGTTGCATTTTCAAAATCTATCATCGCTTGAGATGCATTATCTTCAATATCATATTCTTCAGGGGTTTCTCTATCTTCGTTATTCATCTTCAATATCATGCCATAAAGCGTTTTTGCATCATCGCACGCAAGAGCGCTTTTATTATCTTCTAACAACTTCATCGTTGCATTACCAAAATTTTTAGGAACCGCATCTTTGTTACTTACCACAAACACAGTCACAACAATTGCAACAGCTACAACCATAAGTATAATTATATTTCGTTTCATAAACAAACTCCTTAATTACTTAATACTAATACTAATAAGAATACTAAATATTACAATAGTTTAAACAATATAGCAATAAATAAGTAATTTGCATATATTTCTCTATTAATATATAAAATATTGAACTGTAAAGTGTAGATTTTTATTCATAGATGGTTTTTAAGTATCGACTGCTTAATAGTTAATAGAGATGATTATCTTTAAAGAATTTTGTGTAAATATGAAAAATTCTACAACACAAGTAGAATTCGTCAATACATTACATCCTAGTTTTGTTATCTTCAAATGTTGATAACCCTTCATCTTTCAATTTATTAAATAAATTTTCGCTATTATCATCTAATGGGATACTATCTTCAATCATTTTTTCTAGTCTATACACAGATGCAACAACACTATATATCGCAGCCGTTCTATCAACCTTAGCTCTATTAAGTAGCACAAGTGCATCTAGCAACTCAGTAGTAGTAGCCGCTGCTTCATCGTAAAGCAGTTTCACTGTTTTATAGTTCTCTTCTGTGTAATAAACATTCAATGTTGCTTGCTTAAACGATGCGATAGACATATTATAATTTTCAATAGAGCTTTGTAAATCAAGCATTAAATTGTTTTTTATATCAGCTATCGAATAAGATAACGCCATTGTTTCTTTCACCTTAGTTTTAGCTTGCAATATAGATGCACTACCTTGAATGATATCCCAAGAGGCAGTAACGCCTGCTACAAATCTTGAGTCAATCTCGCCAGTAAATGATGGTGTTAGAGATGCTGATGAGTTATTAAAATCACTGTTGCCCCAGAACTTATCATACTGTACAGATAAATCGACTACTGGATATATAGATTTTCTTGCAATTGTTTGTTGTTTTTCAGAAGTTTTCAAATTCATCTCTAATGATTTAATTGAGCTATTTCTTGTGAATACGAGATCTTTAAATGTAGCAAAATCATATAACTTAATCGGTTTAAAGCTAATATCTGTAAATGTTTCGCCTTCGGCTATTTTTCTATCAATTGTATTTTCTAATTTTAGGATTGCTATATTCAGATTAGACTCAGCAGTTATTCTTTCAAGTTCTGCTGTTGCTAGAAATGATTCTACTTGCAAAACGTCTTTTCTTGAAAATAACCCATTTTCAAAATTTATAAGTGCTTGATCGAGTTGCGATCTTAATAGTTCTAAATTCTCTTTAGCTATCATTAAATTATCTTCAGCTTTCAGAACATCAATAAAAGCCATTCTTGCATTATATATAGTGTCATGAAAAGCAACTTTCACACTATAATCTTGAGCGTCATAATTATATTCAGCCATTCCTAATGTAGCAGAATCATTAAATCCGTTAAAAACATTAAATTTAAAATATCCTGTTAGAACAGCCTGTGTACTATTACTGTTATCAAAAGGGTTAGTTGATACTGATGAACCTGTGATCGGATCAACCCCTGTCCAAGAGATATTAGTTGATGCGTTCACACCAATAGCTGGAGCAAAAAGAAGTCCAGATAGATCATTCTCAATGCCTCTTGCCTCTAACAACATCTGCTCTTGTTTTAAAAGATTACTGCTTTGTAGTGCTAAAGCCACTGCTTCGTTTACAGTCATCGAAAAAGCTAATGTTGGGGATAATAATATTACAAAAAATAGAAATCTCATTACTACAAACCCTCACTTTTTAAAAGATAATCACAAACTTATCTATATTCATATCACAACTAACTGCTTGTTTGTATAACTATAAGCACTTTAACTATTGACAACTATAATATAAAACAGTTCATCAGTATAACATCATTTTTTTATAGTCGTCAATATGTAATGTCCTATCATTTAACATAAAGATATTACCCCTTGAAATAATATTAACTAACTGTTAATATAAGGTATAAATATAGTTTGATATACTATTATGATATATAAGTCTATAAAAGCCTTTAAAGGTTACAGAATTTTTATATTTCAATTATGTTATATCAATATAATTGTATAAACACAGCAAGATATAAAAATAGATTACTGTGCATCATTAATTATGTTTAAAATTAAGTCAACTATATATCCTATTGTTTACCTTGACATATGTAGAGTAAGAGGAGGAATTTATGGAAACAAGTCATATTCGCAATATTGCTTTTATATCACATGGTGGTGCTGGAAAAACGTCTTTAATTGAAGCGATTTTATATAACGCTTCCGCTACAACTCGCATCGGAAACATCGAATCAGGCACATCTATGATGGATTTTGATGCAGTAGAAATTGATAGACAGTTATCTATAAATTCTAAAGTGGCAACAGTTGAATGGAACACAGTTCAGCTAAATATAATTGACACACCTGGATACTCAAACTTTCTACACGAAACAAAAGTTGCGTTAGCCGCAACTGACTCTGTAGTTGTGATAGCATCTGCTATTACGGGGATAAAAGCCGAGACTACTAAGGTATGGGAATTTGCAGATGAATTTTCATTATCAAGATTAATATTTGTTAACAAAATGGATAAAGATAATGCTGATTTTTATAACACTTTAGGCGATATTGAAAAATCGTTTAATATAAACCCTCTTCCGATATTTATTCCAATCGGTAAAGAGAAAACATTTAAAGGTATAATTGACATTGTGAGAATGCAAGCACTAATCTATCCAAGTGAGCCTACAGCTATGTACTCATTTGAAGAGATCCCTGAAGATATGCTTGCTAATGCACAAATATATAGAGAGAAACTGCTTGAAGCTGTTTCTGAAACAGATGATAACCTGCTTGAAAAATATTTAGAAACTGGTGATCTATCAGAAGAAGAAATTCGTAAAGGATTAAGAGAAGCTGTTATTACAAAAAGATATGTTCCTGTTTTATGTGGATCGGCTGTAATGAATATCGGATCTAAACTGCTTCTTGAAGGTGTTATTGATTATCTTCCATCACCTCTTCAGCGTGAAGCTAAAATAGGTATTGAGAAAAAATCTGGCGAACTTGTTGATGTTACTGCAACCGATAAAGAGTTATCGGCATATATTTTCAAAACTTTCATCGATCCATATGCAGGCAAACAATCTATAGTTAGAGTATACTCTGGCGTTATGAAATCTAATACAGAAATCTTAAATGTGAATAAAAATGAGATCGAACGTATCGGACAACTGTTCATATGTCAAGGTAAGAACTATCTAAAAGTTGAAGAGCTTCATGCTGGACAGATCGGTATGATCGTAAAACTTAAACTTACTGAAACTTTCGACACTTTATCATCAACTGTTGATCCTGTTATATTTGAAGAGATCAATCTACCTATCCCTGTAATCGCATTCTCTATTGTTCCAAAATCAAAAGATGATGAAGGTAAAGTTTTAGAAAGTATGCAAAAACTTTTAGAAGAAGATAAAGGTATCAGACTTGGTAGAGATGAGAAAACTGGTGATCTTCTACTTTCAGGAATGGGACAGATGCATATTGAAGTTGTTGTTGATAAGTTGCGTAAGAAGTTTAATGTTGAAGTAGATTTAAAAACTCCTAAAGTACCGTATATGGAAACTATCCGTATACAGGCATCGGGACAAGGTAAATATAAGAAACAATCAGGTGGTAAAGGACAATACGGCGATGTATGGTTAGAGCTTTCACCACTTGAAAAAGGTGCTGGATTTGAATTTGAAGATAAAGTTGTCGGTGGCGTTGTGCCTAGAAACTTTATTCCAGCTGTTGAGAAAGGTATTCTTGAGGCTGCGAAAAAAGGTGTGCTTGCAGGATATCCTATGATAGATTTTAAGGCAGCTATATATGATGGATCATATCACTCTGTGGACTCATCAGAGATGGCATTTAAAATTGCAGCATCAATGGCATATAAAAGTATTGCACTAAACGCTAAACCTGTTATTCTTGAGCCTATAATGAATATTGATGTTTACTGTCCTGAACAATTCGTCGGAACAGTAATCGGAGATCTTAGTGCAAGACGTGGGAAGATCGGCAATGTTGTTCCTCAAAATAATGGACAACAAATAATGGCACTTGTACCGATGAACGAAATATTGAAATATGCTCCAGACTTACGTTCAATCACTGAGGGACACGGATTGTTTTCAATGGATTTTTCTCACTATGAAGAGTTGCCTAGTCACCTTGTGAATAAACTGGTCGCTGAAAAAAGTGAATAGATAGATTTATGTCCTTAGTTAAATTAATTGGCTGTTAGGTTAATTGGTTGTGAAATTAATTAGCTGTTAGATGAATTGGCTGTTAAGTTAATTGGCTGTTAAGTTAATTGGCTGTTAAGTTAATTGGC
>CAMRCY010000068.1 GCA_947041165.1 uncultured Deferribacteraceae bacterium
TCCAACTAAGTAAGCGTTACTATGTGCATTAAACTGCAATTATCAATCCAACTAAATAACCGTTACTATGTGCATAAAACTACAATTATAAACCAACTAAATAACCGTTACTATGTGCATAAAATTACAATTATCAATCCAACTAAGTAACCGTTACTATGTGTATAAAACTGCAATTATCAATCCAACTAAGTAACCGTTACTATGTGCATAAAACTACAATTATAATCCAACTAAGTAACCGTTACTATGTGCATAAAACTGCAATTATCAATCCAACTAAATAACCGTTATCAAGTTCTCAAAACTATCATATTTAAGCACATAAAAATAACGTACAGCAATCACCGTACGTTATAACAAAAACTATTCATATTTAATTATTATCTTTAATTATTTCTTTTTTGATGCTATGAACTTATCTCTACATTCTTTTGAGCAGAACGAATAAACTTCTTCATCAAGCTTAACTTTATGAGATGTAGTATCTTCAACATATAGTCCACAAATAGGATCTTTTTTCATCTCAACTGCATTATTATCACTATTGCTTTTTTTAAATTTTTTCAAGCTATCGCTTTTTCTAAATAGTATAATTATTATCGTGATAACAATTATAGTAAGTGCAATTTTAGGTAACATTTAATCTATCCTCAAAATATTTGTTAATCTCTTCTTTTTCTCTCTAGAACAATTGATATCTGTTTGATAAAACCTTCACCGATTGATATAGTTGTCAATCCCTCAATCTCTTGCACTAACTGGTGAACTTCTCTACGCATTGATGAATTCATAGGTGGGAGTTTTCGTGATTTACCAGTCTGTATAACTTCATTTGCAAATCGTTTAGTTTTCTCTATTATAGATTGTAATGCTCGCTCTCTATACTCGTTCACATCTACTACTATATCTATATCTTTCCCGTAATCAAGCTGTAACATTTTTTCTAAAATATACTCAATTGCGTTAAGCGTCATCGCTTGTTTACCGATTAATAACTCAGGCGTTGTTGAGTCTATATCAAAAACGATACGCTTCCCATCAACTGCAACGTCTATATGATGATCAGGAAAATTAGCTAAATCTAATAGTTCTGATAGTAACATCTTACCACGTTTTCTTACAAACTCTTCTTCATTATATGCGATTTTTATCTTTGCAAGTTTTTTCCCTAGACCTAATAAACCTCTTGAACCTGCTTCAATAACTTCATATGTAACCAAATCTTTTGATACATTTTTTTCTTCTATGAATTTATTAACGATACTTGCAGGAGTATCTCCCTCTATTTCGTAATATCTCATGTTAGCTCCCTTTTGGCTGATCTTTTAGTAATAATAAGCTGTTGTGTAATAGATAAAATGTTACTTGTTAACCAGTATAAAACTAGTCCTGATGGAAAATTTAAGAATAAAAATGTAAATACAACTGGCATTGCCATAAATATTTTTTTCTGAACTGGATCTGCCGTCGAAGGAGTTAACCATTGTTGAATAAACATACTAATTCCCATTATAACTGGAGTAATATAATATGGATCTTTTGCTGAAAGATCTACTATATAACCTATAAATGGTGCACCTTTAAGCTCTACTGATACTAACAATGTTTTATATAATGCAAAAAATATCGGTATCTGTACAACAATCGGTAAGCAACCTGAAAAAGGATTAACTTTATGTTTTTTATATAATTCCATCGTCTCTGCGTTTAATCTTTGAGGATCACCTTTAAACTTCTCTCTCAACTTCATTATCTCTGGTTGAATTCTCTTCATTCCATCCATAGATTTAAACTGTTTGATAGTTAACGGTAACATGATTAATCTAACAATAATCGTTAATACAATAATCGCTAATCCGTAATTTTTAACTATACCTGCTATAAAAATTAGTAGATGTAACATCGGAATTGCTAGGAAGTAAAACCAACCAAAATCGATTGATTCTTGTAGTCCTACATTATATGATTTTAAATCTTTATATATTTTAGGCCCTATGAAAATATTGTAATCAGCAGAAAATGTTGAATTACCATTAACCACTAGGTCGTTTTTCTCTAACGATACAACCTCGTATCCATTAACTGGAGCAATCGTAGCCGTTGTAAAGAAACTGCCTGATGTTGCAAATAAAAAATATTTTGACGTGTAGCCACCCCATAAAGGAGTTGGTAATGTGATTGTTTTATCTGCATCAATCTTCGCTTTCTTCGTATCCTCTAAGTTATGGATCATAGCACCTTCGAAGATATACTTGCTCTCTTCAAAATCATTACCTAAACGAGGCCCTATTTTTGCAACCATAGGAACGTTTAATGCACCTGTTCCATCGTTTATAACAGTTACCGATGTCGATAACATATATGTTGTAGGATCAATACGATACTCTTTTTTTATTGTTAAATTATTTTCTTTAAATGTGAATGTCACAACATCAATACCATCAACAGTGTTGTGTTCAACAGTAGGCTTAACACTTAATGGTGTTAGAAGATTGAAATAATCTGATTTGCCGTCTTTATTAAATGTAACGTATGAGTTACCTTCAACTGACGACTCATCTTCCCAACCCTTAATAGACGCATAACGTATGCCACCTGTGAAAGAGTTGAATGTTAAAATCAATTTATCATTTGTGATAACGATCTCTTCTATTTTCTCAACTGGTACAACCGATGTTGCCGTTGTGCTGTTTAATTCAGTTACTGTTAATGTTGATACTTCTGAGTTATCAACTTGAGTAATATTATCACTTGTAGTTTTTACTATCTGAGGAGCATCTGGAATGAAAAAAACTTGCCAAACCACCATAATACCGATTGAAATAACAATAGCTAATACTGTTTTAATATCCATTAAGAACATATCTCCCTTAGTTGATTTAGAACTATATATAATATAATCTCTAAATTATAACCTATAAAATTAGCACACGTTACTCAACTGGACTAATACCAATTATAACGTATATGACGCTATCCACTGCTTCTTGTACATACATCTAAGTGAATTATATAATTGATTATTCAGCGGGATCGTATCCACCACGACTAAAAGGATTACATCTTAAAACACGCCAAATTGTCTTGAATGTTCCTAAAATAAAACCTTTCTTTCTATATATAGCTATAGCATAGCTTGAGCAACTTGGCTCAAATCTACACCGATTACCTAAGTATGGTGAAATTAATAACTGATAAACTTTAATCAAATTAATCATGATGTATTTTGGATGAAAGAGTTTCAAAAAATAGTTTAATGTCATTAAAAATCTCTCTGTTAGAAAGTCTACCTGCAGGAGGCATTGCCCTTACAATAAAATGAATGTTTTTTGGTAATAGATATTTATTACAGCGATAAAATTCTTTTATAATACGCTTAATTCTATTTCTGCAAACAGCCTTTTTTGAAACTTTTTTACTTATTACTATGCCTATTTTTCTATCAACTGATAGTGGAGAGGGGGTTGAATAGCGATAGTAATACATAAAACTAGACGTAACGGAAAACCGCTTACCACGATATATAGACAGAAACTCATCGTTCTTTCTTAATCTATCCCTCTTGCTAAAACTGTTATCCGTGTTCATACTCATCTAAATATTTTTGTATTTAGATTTAAGCAATTAACTTCTTACGTCCTTTTGCACGTCTTCTTCTTATCACTGCTCTACCACCTTTAGTAGCCATTCTTGCTCTAAAGCCGTGTTTACGAACTTTCTTTAATTTTGTCGCTTTCTTTAATGTTAACTGAGCCATCACTTCTCCCGAATCAATTTATCGCATAGGTTTAATTAATCTAATAATTTACTACCTATATCTTAGATACTATATCTTTCTACAGTATATTTTTACGATTTTATACGTTTTTACACAAAAAGTCAATTCATATTATTATATGGAAACATTCAACGAAACTAATCTAAACTCTTGTTGAATAGATCTTTATCTAAAACAAGAACAATTATTCAATTAAACTATTTATTACTACTTCTAACTCTACCAAAATCACTCACATATTGACAGAATAATATTCAATAATTCGTATGTATAGGCGGTATTTATCAACAAGGTAAACTTGAGTAAATTATATATGTAAATTGCACTTATTAACAAGGCAAACTCAAACTGCGTATATACAAAACACGTCTATTAACAGCATAGACATCAATAATAGCTATACATAAATAGTAATTATCATCAAAGCAAACCTAAACAGCATATATAAATATCAAGCACATTTGTTAACAAGGCAAACTTGAGTAAATTATATATGTAAATTGCATTTACCAACAAGACAAACTTAAACTGCGTATATAAATATTAAGCACATTTGTTAACAAGGCAAACTTGAGTAAATTATATATGTAAATTGCATTT
>CAMRCY010000069.1 GCA_947041165.1 uncultured Deferribacteraceae bacterium
AGCACATTTGTTAACAAGGCAAACTTGAGTAAATTATATATGTAAATTGCATTTATCAACAAGGTAAACTTAAACAGCGTATATAAATATTAAGCACCCATCGATAAAACAATCTTCAATAATGTTTCAAGTGAGGTTATGTAAAATTGTTTTTTGCCTGGAATTTTTAAGAAAATACAACCAACTTTTAAATTAACCTCATCGTTTATAAAACAACTAAACTCTGAGTTAATCTTACTTTTCTTATGAAGAGTTGAAATTTGTACCGGTAAAGTTATTACCTCTTTTGGGATAACACCATTGTTCTGTATTCCAGAAAGATATAACCGCATCGTAAGTAATGCTTTTTTATCGTACTCAATAATAAAATTGTAGCCGTTATTAATTAGGTTTATTATCAGAAGGGATTTATCTTTTTTGAATGTTTTCATGCTCAATTGAGAATTTACAACTTCGCCCTTCTCGTCTATTGCAACAAATAAAAAAACTCCACCCGCTTTAATCTCTTGAGAGAGTAACGGGTTTGGAGCTAAAAAATAAATAAACAGAAGAAATGATAGTAGTTTAATCATATATTATACCTAAATTGAGATAACTATTTTCTTCTAACTGCGGCTGATGCTGCTTTCTTTCTTGCAAGAATTGCTTTCTCTTTATAAAATGCTATATCTTCTTCGCTTACTCTAACTTGAAAGCCTAGTAGATCACTTAACAAGAACCCTTTAGGTAATGAGTGCTCTATAATCTTCATTGATAACTTCCAGAAAAGCGTATTAATATTCTTCAATCCTGCTGAAAATGATTCGTTAATCTCTCCGTTCTGTTGGTTCATATACGGCAAAATTAATGCCTGAACTGAGTGAAGAAGATATTTAAAATCATCATGCGATTGAGGAACAATTTTGAGAAACTCATTTATAACAACATTCATCTTCTCTTTAAATAACGGCATCAATATTGATACTTTCCAAAAAGCTCTCTGTCTTTCAAGCTCGCCATCAACATTATTTATCTGTTTACGCTTTGAAAAATCAAGCGGTGCAAGAATTTCTTGCATCGGATTTATTGCAGCATCAAAACTTTCTAACACTAAAGATATTCTCATAACAACTTCTGTACGTGTAACCGCACTAACCACTGTTACTGTATCGTTATGCTTGATAAACATTCTCATACCTGCTTCCTGAGATGTGTCTAGTAAAGTATTTACCAATTTACCAAATTGAGATTCATTCATAGCTTCAAAAAATTTCTTATAATGAAGAAGAAGGAACTTTAACTCTCTTGTATAGTTACCTATTATTTTTGAAAAATCCTGCTCTCCACTTCTTAATTTACGAATATAATTGAAAAGCAAATACTCAAAATTGTGTAGTTTTTCTCTAAATGTGCTCAGCTTCTGAAAAACATCACGCGTTACAGGATTTATCGATATTAATCTGAACATATAGTAATACTTATCTATTATCAACTTGATCGTCTTAAAAGTTGATCTTGGAATAACTGCTTTTATCTCTTGCTCTTCTGATGCTGAATATGAAAATCTCTCTATATATCTTGGAAAACATTTCATCTTAGAGTCCAATAACAACTCTCCAAATGCTCCCATTTTAATAATACCTTCTTTAGATATTTTTGTGGCTAATGCTCCACCTTCTAGCTTTTCAAAATCAACAAACAGACTATCCATCGCATTGCCTATTCTTTCAAGTTCTTCAAGGATTACCTGATCGGTACTCATCTGTTTTTTCGCCCTAGCAACGTGTTCCCTCTGTATAAATACATTAGGGTTGTTGAGATCGACAACAGATACCGTTGATACCTCTTCTTCATCTATTTCATCTTTTTTAGTTAAACTTGCTATATATTTTTCTAATACTCCATTAGAGTATTCAGCGACATATCTTGCGATATATAACCTTAAAGATTGACGAACTTTTTTATATTTTTCTTCAAGATCTTTGTCTTTTTCAAGTTTTACTATTTCTTCTAACATCATCAACATAAAGAACTATCTACCTCAATCTTAATTGTAATTACAATAAAATTTAATTACGACTTAAATATTATCTATAAATCATATACTCTCTAAAAGAAACCATTCTAAAATACAATATCACATTGCACACGATATATCACATACTATATTATCAAACATATAATACAATGACACTTCATATATAATATAATTCTAATAATATTATATATATATTTCAACACATATATAATATCTCAATCACAATTCAATAAAATACTATCAAATTCACTCATTATATATTAAAACTCTATATCAAATATAAAATATAATATACTTAAAATATCATCAATGCATGATAACCATACTCTATTTAATTAGAAACACCGAACCATTCAATATATAAAAATTCTAATAAGTTGTATTGTAGCACATACAATACAGTAAAAACAGAAATATCTTAAATACTCTTTTTATAAATACTCTATAACACTCAATAATCATCTAGCATATAGACGTTTATTGATAGCTTTGTTGATACGATAACTAGTCTATCAATCAAAATATTATCAAAACTATTCTGTAACAATTGTAGAGTAAGCACCGTTACCTGTTTTAATAATTTCAGATATGAAAGGAGCTTTTAGAGCATTTCCTTCATCATCAAAACTTAATGTGCCTGCAACACCTTCGTAATTTCTAACTTTTGCTAAGCCTGATTTTATCCTAGTTCTACTCTCTTTACTGCAATCAGTTATATCTGCTTTCTCCATTATAGAGAAAACAATATTTGCCGTGTCGTAAGCCTGTGCTGCAAACACCTCTGATTGAAGATTTTTTTGAAGTGCTAACTGGTTAAACTGTTCAACTAAAGCATTATCTGTATTAGGTGAGAAGCCTGCATAATACATAGTTCCTAT
This sequence comes from uncultured Deferribacteraceae bacterium, assembly GCA_947041165.1. Classification (GTDB taxonomy): domain Bacteria; phylum Chrysiogenota; class Deferribacteres; order Deferribacterales; family Mucispirillaceae; genus CAMQYB01. The sequence goes on from CAMRCY010000069.1 coordinate 2,896, forward strand.
GCCTAAATCACCTACTAATGGAGTAAACACATCCTGTTGTAATCCATCAGCTCCTGCCATTATCGCATCTATGCCTTGTTTACCCATTTCATTTAGGATAGTTGCTGCTTCTTGATAGTAACCTGTATATATCACTACATCAATATCTTTGCCACGTAATTTACGTATCTCTGCTGAAACATCTGTAGGATTGCCAAATATTTTCCCTTCTGCAACTATATTTGCGTTACGCTTTCTTAAATGGTTTCTAAAAAAGCTAGATAATGAAACTGAATAACTATCTCCTGTGTTGGTTATAATTGCATAGTTTTTATATTTTTTAACATCTATTAAATAATCTGTAAGATATGGAGCACCGATTGAATCTTGTAAAGTTGTACGAAAAACATAATCTAACCCTTCAGTTACTCCCTCAGCTGTTGCACCTGCTGATAGAACTGGAATATTATGTCTATCATAAGCAGATCTTGATGAAAGGAATGCTGATGACGTAGGTTCTCCTACCACAACACAAACATTTGAAGTTACAAGCGTATTCGCGATAATCAATGACTGTTTCGCATCACCTTTACTATCAAATGATATTAATTTAACTTGCTTTCCGTTGACACCACCCTTACGATTAATCTCTTCAACAGCTAGTTCGACACCACCTAAAATCTGTGTTCCAAAATAATTTACTGCACCAGTCAATGGTCCTTGAGTTCCAATTAATAAAAATTCGCTATCTGTAGACTTTTTACTCTTTGAACAAGAAATCACAAAACATAAAGAAACTAATACTAAAACTATCAACGATCTTGAATTAGTCATAAATAAACCCCATATATACAATAATTATTAACTTACTTATAAACGATATTATACCATACGACATATTATATATGATATGATATGATATGATATATATAGCAATGGGCTTATTTATTTTATATACCGACACTCTTTAATGTATTACTACAATATAAAATAATTCCAAAAAAGCCTCATTATCAAGAAACTTCTTCAACACTGTATATATTAAATATATACACAACATACTGATAATATAATAAAATTAACAGTCTTGCGATCACATCTAAAAAATTAACATGTAAACTTAGTTCTTATTTAGTCAAGATAACTACTTAACAAATAAATATAAACCAGTTCGCAATAATTTTATATATTGCACACAACCAGTTCACAACACATTCACTTAGTTCATAACCTGCATGTAATCCATTCGTAACCCGTTCGCAATAATTTTATATATTGCACGTAACCAGTTCACAACACATTCACTTAGTTCATAACCTGTATGTAATCCATTCGTAACCAGTTCGCAATAATTTTATATATTGCACG
>CAMRCY010000070.1 GCA_947041165.1 uncultured Deferribacteraceae bacterium
TTGAGCATATGCATAAAAGTTCATATCGATTAAAAATTTTATATCATTTAAGGCTATAATCTTTTTCCTCTTTTTTACTGGACACTCCACGCAACAAGTTTGCAAGAAAAGTGAATGAAATAAGAGCATGAGCGTTTAACTATCGTTAAACCGTTTTTCTTAACTATATGATAAACAACAGATTAAACGAGTTAAACGGTATTTAACGATTTTGAGCAATTTATTAAACAAAATTAAACAATTATATGAGGGCTAAAACAATGAATAAAGAAGACAACTTTATAGGCTTTAAAGTAGATATTTTAACATACACAAAGATAGAAAGTTACTGCAAAGTAAAAGGTGTATCTATCTCTGATTTTATGCGTTTAGCAGTTAACAATCATTTTGATAATAATCGTATATCGGAAGAACAAGCTGATAAACTTGATGATTATAACAAACTCACAGAAGTGATATTTCAGGTGAACTCTAATGCGTTTGAAACGCTAGAAAAGAGTAAAGAGTATTTTAAGAAACTGTTACAAACTATCATTCTACTTAATCCAAAATTAGAGGATGAGATAATCGCTATATGGCGTAAAGAGGATACTTATCATGAGTAACAACAGTATTAAAAATAGAGGGTTCATCGGCTTTGAAACTTTCTACAACAACATGAGAATGATATTCAAAATGCAGAGTAAGATCATCTTAGTTTTAATCTTGTTGCAACTTTCACTATGCATCGCATTGTTCATTATTATGCACAGCAAAACGGAACTATCAATCATGATAAGTTACGTCAAAAGTTACTTCGTTTTCAATAAAGATAACATAACTAAAATTTTAATTGATAATCAGTTTTATGAGATCACATACAGTCAACTTAGAGATACATATACATCTAGGATTGTTGATTGGTTAAAGGCGTTCACTCCTATCACTATGTATACGTTTGCGATTTTTATATTATTTATACCGATCAATATTTTCTTCTATAAAAGAAGTGAGTCACTTGGCAAGAGTAAACATATTAAAGGATCAAAACTTATTACATCAAAAGAATTAAACAGTGCTATTAAGATAAAAAAGAAAGATATCTTTCTACCATTTGGAGAGGTGTTCATGCCTGTTGAATCAGAGGTTAAACATACGTTAATAATCGGTAGACCTGGTGTTGGTAAAACTGTATGTATGAGTCATATTTTAGAGAAAATAATCGCACGAGGCGACAGATGTATTATCCACGATTTCAAGGGCGACTATCTGCAAAAGTTCTATAGACCTGGAATCGATATAATCTTTAATCCACTTGATGAGAGAAGTTGTTACTGGAACTTTTTTAGTGAGATAGAATCGCCAATTGATGTTGATGCGATCGGCTATGCGTTAATTCCTGATGCTAAAGGTGCTGGTATGGATCCGTTCTGGAACAATGCAGCAAGAGATGTTTTTACTGGTATCGTAAACTACTGCGTTAGAGAGGGTAAAACTAGTTATGAAGAGTTGTATAATATCGTAACTGCTCCATCAACTGTGATAGCTGATATCTTATCATCAACCGAAGGATCAGAGGCTGGTGCTACAACTATTGCTGATCCTGAAAGTAAACAAACTGGTTCGATAATGTCTGTTCTAACGCAGTACACAAAGATATTTAATTACACTAAAGATGATACAAGTAGTGATAAAAGATTTGTGATTAATGAGTGGCTAGAAGATGGTGCAGTCGGTAATATTTATATTACAAACTACTCTACACTTCAAGATACTTTAGCACCTATCTTAACTCTTATGATCGATCTTATGGGACGTAAATTGTTGTCGCTCAAAGATGATAGTAAGCGACGTATATTCTTCCTTCTTGATGAGTTCGGTACACTCCAAAAAATGCAAACTATTACAAGATTATTAACACTTGCTCGATCAAAAGGTGGTGGAGTTTTTATAGGTATTCAAGATCTAGGACAGATAGATAAAATCTACGGTAAAGAGCATAAACAGACTATCGTTAATGCTTGTGGAAATAATGTTGTGTTCTCTGTTGCTGATAATGAAACGGCTGAAAGTTTATCTAAAAATTACGGCGAATATATATCTATTGAAAGCTATGTTACAACATCGATGGGTATACAAGATAATCGTGATGGACAATCAATTAATCAAACTAAAAACAAAGAGAGAATAATTCTACCATCAGAGATTATAGATCTTGAAACACTTAATTTCTACATCAAGTTTTCAGATTTTAATATCGCTAAATCGTTCCTCACTTATAAAGGGTATGAAGATTTTAATGAGCCGTTTATGGTGCGTAAAGGATTAACTTATCGTGAGATTTTAGGGAACAAAGAAACGGTTGATGAGAGTATTGAATATGAAGATGATGAGATCGAATATCCAACTATCAATGAGATTGAAACAAGAGTTATAGAGGATGAAGAAGCAGAAATCACAAGTGAGAAAAAAGATATCAGTGATATTTTCGGTAAGTAATAAAAAATTAAAAGGGGCATATATAAATGGCTAAAAAGAAAACAGT